>NZ_JBBWCB010000069.1:0-31546 GCF_039888995.1 Pseudomonas rossensis
GACCTGCGCCATTACCTCGCCTATTTCTACAGCCCTATTGGGCGTCCGTCGATTGATCCTGAACTGATGATTCGCATGCTGATCGTGGACTAACACATTACTGAAAGGAGGCAGACAGGGCAGCAGGCGAGCTTATTTAAAGGATGAGGCGTCCGAAGCTGAACAGCCCAGGTGAGTAACGGAGTACGACACGAGGCGTGGACATCAGAGCTGACGGTTCTGGTTTAACGAATTGACGGGGTGAACAGTGCTGGAAAAATGCCGCGGATGCCATTCAGGCTGTGTCGCAAATACTGCAACAGTTTGAAGTAAGGACGGCCAAGGCGCAGCGATCAGCGCGTTTCGATGATGTCCGCTTTGGGTCGACTGCCCCCTTCACGACAGGCAGAAATCGGCCAATATCGGACGTTCAGTTTCGTCCGCTTACTCTTTGGTGACGTGCCGGAGGTCTGTCCCGGGTGCTGCCAGCTCGGTGGCTTCGGCACCTACTCGACTGTACACTTTGCTGGCGCAACTCAGTGTTGCTGAACTAGCAATCGGGGACCTTCGACGCGCTTCAAGCCCACCATAGGGCTGCGTGGAACCTGCGCCCCCTGCTTCTTGCCAACAAATATGGCACAGCTATAAGCATTCGGAAGCTAATGGCCCCAACTAAGAACACATCAAAGCCGAAAGCAACTCGCGGCGGCAGCGCGAAACCCGCGTCCGCGACTCTGCGGTCGACGAGCGGCGCCGGGTTCGAGTTCGAGGACCTGATAAGCGCCTGGCAGTTGGTGAAGGCCCTGTCAGGTGAGCAGGCACCAGGTATCGGTGGCGTAGTCACGCAGATACAGGCCCAAGTCTCGACCTTGGGTTGGGGCATTGACGACCTGTTGCTGACGGCCCAGGCCACCACCGCGCCGCGGCGGCTTGCGATCTCGGCGAAGGGCAATTTGCAGGTGACCGCGGCCGGCCTCCCCGCTGACTTCGTGATGCGCGCTTGGGAACAGTGGCGTGATCCGCAGGGGCCGTTCAACCGCGCAGTCGACGGACTGGCCTTGGTCACGCTCGGCACCCAAAAGACGTTCGACCCGGCGTGGCGCGAAGTGAAAAACGCGTGCAGCGGCACTGATACTTCGCTCACTATGAGCCGTATCCGCAGTAACAAGAATCAGTCGGGTGTCTTCGACAGCGTCCAAAAACACGGCGGTGCGTCCGACGAGGAGACAATCGAGCTCATACGCCGCCTGCACGTGCTGCCCACCGACTTGCAGCTCGCACACTCCGAAAACAAGGCCCAGGCCATCGCGCAATGCCGACGCTTGCTCGCGTCTGGCAGCGACGGCGAAGCGCAGGCTCTTTGGGAGGGCCTCATCAACGTCGCGAAGGAGGTGCGCCTTCGCAGCGGGACCATCACCGTCCCGGACCTGTTGTGCTTGCTCCGAGGCCAGTTCGGCCTCCGCCATCATCCCGACTTCGAGCGTGATTGGGAGACGCTCTTCAACATTACCGCGGACTACAAGGCGCGGATAGAGACGGAGCTACCGTCTGGCTACGCCGTCCCGCGAACAGCGGAGAAGTCGTCGCTCCAGTCAGCTGTCGCCAATCACCCAATCACGGTGGTCTTCGGGGAGTCGGGCTCCGGCAAGTCAGCGCTGGTCAAATCTGTGTTGGACGACGCGTATCCGTCCTGGAACCAGGTGTGGTTCGGCCCGGAAGAACTGAAGACTGCGCTTAGCGCCGCGCGCCGTGGCACTCTTCCTCTGACGCACGAACTCTCGCTGGTGCTGAATGTCACGGTGAAGCCACATAACGTGCTGGTTATCGACTCCGCGGAACGCGTCGAGGCCCGCGAGTTCGTCGTCATCCGCCAACTGCTTCAAGCTTCTCTGCCGAGTGATAGCGAAGAGAGCGAGGGCGCGTGGCGTGTCGTCATCGTCACGCAGACTCAGAGTTGGGTCGAAGGCGAAGAGACGGTACTCGGCGGGCGGAAAGCGCATCCTGTTGAGGTCGAAACGCTCAAGCACGATGCTGTGAAGTTAGCGCTTCTGCCTTCATACACCTTGGGCTGGTTGGCCGCGCATGACGACACCATTGCGGCGCTGACGAACCTGCGGACATTGGCGTGGGTCATCAAGGCGGGGGCGGCGCTGGGGGCGAACGCTGGTGGACTGGCGTCTCACACCGCCATTGCCGATCGCCTCTGGAAATATTGGACGAAGGACCGCACCGACGTGAAGGCGCTGATGATGCGCCTCGCCCAGCGAGAGGCCTCGTTCGAGCGAAGCTTCGCGCTAACTGACCTGGAACCGGCGGACACGGCGACGCTCACGCCGTGCCCAGACGAGCTTCCGCTTCGCTTGAACGAGCGGACCAACCGCATCGAGTTCGAGCACGATCTCGCGGCGGATTGGGCGCGTTTCCAGTTCTTGAAGCAGATTTGGACAGATACGCCGCAGTGGGCCGTCTTGGCCGACAATCCGCTCTGGACGAACGCACTCCGGATGCTGGGCCAGTTCCTGCTGCGACAGCCGGCTGAGAATGGCACGGCCTGGGACCTCGCTTTCGGGGACGCGGAAGCCGCGAACAACGACCTGGCAGGCAATATCCTCCTTGATGCGCTCTGTTTGGACTCCGACGCCGAACGCTTCATGACCGAACACGTCGACCTCCTGCTCGACAACGGCGCGAAATACTTCACCCGGCTGCTCCAACGCTTCCATCACATCGCGACGGTGCCGACCGGCGGCGGAAAGGGGTTGGACGTGGCAGTCGGCTTGTACATGGAAGCGCAGTACCGCTCCATTGTTTTCGGCCGTTGGCCGCCCGTTCTACGCTTCCTCATCGCGCAGCGGGAGCGACTGGCTGGGCTGGTTTCATCCGCTCTCGCGAAGGTTATCGAGACCTGGCTGTCGAAGACGCCACGCACGTTAAGCAATGGCAATCTGATGCCTTTCCGTTTGGAAATGGCGGAGATGGCGCTGGCCATGGCTCGGACCGCGCAGGTCGAGAAGGGCCGCGGCGTGATGTACCTGACGCACGAGCCGTTGCTGTACACCGCGCCACTGGCTGGCGCGGCCGACCTGCCAACCGAGGTCAAGAACTGGGCGCTCGAACTTGCGGGACGTCGAGAGGTCGACGCTGACGTCAAACGGCGTATCGACGAGGTTCAGCGACAGAAGGCGAAGGCGCATGCCGAGCGTCTGAAGACCGATATCGGATACAAGGCGCGGCACGAAAAACGGAAGCAAATACCGCGCACTCTAGGGTCGTTCCGCGAGAGATTGCAGCCTTGGCCGCTAGGGGCCAGCGACAAGATCGACATGGATTTTCGGACCGCCTGCATCAAGGGGAACGGCATCCAGTCTCTGATGCGTGCGCAGCCTGAGCTTGCAGCCGAAGTCCTGCTCGCGCTCATCGTCGAAGACCAGCCAGAACAGGAGTATGGGTCTGATCGGTTCGAAATGGAGCTCGGACTCGAATACTCTCAGGACGCGTATCCGACGGCCTTCTGGAAAAGCCCGTTCTTCCCCTTCTTCCAGCTGGCTCCGGAAATGGCGCTCACCTCGCTTATCGCGCTGGTGAACTTCTGTACGGAGCGCTGGGTCGCCAAGGTTATGAAGGGGCGGATCGGCGAGGCTCTCGGAATAACACTGCAATTTGCGGACGGGTCGGAGAAGACCTTCCCTGGCTGGTGGCAGGTATTCGGTTGGCCGCAGTCCAATGAATCGATGCGCAACGGAAACCTGTTCTGCGCTCTGGATGCGTTGGAGCGCTGGCTTACGATGCGGCTCGATACGGGGGAGGACATCACCGCTGATATCGAGAGAATACTTCGGGAGGGAAACTCAGCAGCGCTCGTCAGCGTACTCCTCAACATCGCTAAATATCGGCCATCGCTTCTGCTGGGGCCCCTCGCTCCCCTGATTACGTTCCCGGACCTGTTCTTTTGGGATAGTGTCCGCGTGGAGCAGGTTGGCCATAACTTTGTTGGTTGGAGCTGGCTCAGGGACGGCCAGACGATGATTGACTTCGCCCGTGATTGGACCCTGGCTCCCCATCGCCAGCAGAAGTTCGTCCATGTCGTTGTCGAACTCCTACGGACAGACGACAACCTTGCGGGGCGTCTTCAAGCGCTACTGTCCACTTGGGCGTTGCCTGAAGATCCGAAGGAAGCGTTGGAGTTCAAGCTGCTATTCGCTGCGCTCGACCGGGCCAACTACCAGACCGCCACCGACCCGGCGACGGGCGAGGAAACTGAAGCTCTTGTGTACCCTGATGAACTGCGCCTCGCAGTGCAGTCGTGGCAGACCGAAAGCGCACCAACCCTTGCGTATCTACTCGTGCCGGATCGTTGCGAGCAGCGGCTTTGGGGCGGCGAGCCGCTCTCCGACGATGAGGCCGCGTACCTCTTTAGTCTGTTCCAAGAATGTAAGACCGGAGCAGAAGGCGAAGATGAGGACGCGAAGTCGAAATGCCGTCTCGCTGCGGCCAGTACGCTTGTCGTATTGGGAGGCGCTTGGCTCGCCCGGAACCCCGAAGCGCAGGAGCACGCGCTCGAAGTCGTGCGCGTCTGTATAGCGGCGGTCGCGTCGACAGTAGAAGAGATTCGCGTTCAACGCATAGGGAACCTCCTTGACGAGCTGAAGTTCGTCGCCTATGCAATCATGCACCTCTGGCTCACAGGTGGAGAGGGCGTTCAGGAATGGGAGACCGCCGTCCTGTGCCTTCTGACAAGCTGCGACACACAAGCGACCGCCGTTGTGGTCGGCGTCGCCTACGCCAATCGAGAGCAGCTTGGCACCGCTTGGTGGCGGCTGCTCCGCGCCGGGCTACTCTGGTCGGGCCTCATCCTGCTAGCTCCGCGCCATGGTGATGTCGACAATACTGAGCGCGCCTGGAAAGTGTGGCTCGCGCGGCTGCGGCGCTTTCCACTCCGTGGACCGAACGCGACTCCGGATGATCTCGATTTCAAGCGTGTTGCCGCGGGCCGAGAACGTTTGGACTTCCAGCGCCGGACGCGGCTTTACAATGCCGGCCATCAGACTTGGCGTGGAAAGCCGGAGCGCGAACGAGGTGGTTCGCTAGACGGTCAGATACTCGAAGTACTGTTTAACTGGCTCATCGAAGGCAGTGGCACTGGCGACCGCGATCTCGACACGCGGTTGGCACTGCGCATCTGGGATTACGACGCCACGCGCGCTAAGGCGCGCGCGAAGAAGCATGGCGAGTACGACTTGCCGAGCCAGAACCTTGGCTACGACATCCTTCAAAAGCTCGCGGCCCTGGCGATCGCCGCGCCCGCAGGGCAGGAGCGCACGGTTTGGGCCCCCGTTCTCGTCCACGGTCCGGCCGCACACTCCTCGCTGCAGCACTTTATTCACAGCTTGTTCCTGCGCCTCGGAAAAGGTGACGACCCGGTGGCATTTGAGCGCGTCTGGCGTGCTACCGCGGAGTACGGTCTCTCAGCCGATTGGTCTCAACCTGGCCTCTGGTACTACGGCGATCGCTTGACCTGCGGCTTGCTTGGCTTCGGCAATGAGGATGCCCTGTCGCGGCTGCACCCTGGCGCGGCTCTGCGGATGAAAGATCTCTATAAACGCTGGGCCGCTACGCACCTGACTCGCAACGAAGAATGCGTCACCCGTTTCTGCCACTTCCTGACGACAATGTTCGGAGCCCCACTTCGGCTTGATGGGCTTACCTGGCTCGCCGCGATGCTGAAGGAACGCGAGCCTTCCGGTCGCTGGTACCGCGAGGGTACGAGCGACGCATTAGTGGAGCTGGTGGCGACGGCATTGGGTTCCGACGCGCAGGCCCTGTCACAATATGCTCAGGCGCGGCAAGCTCTTATCGAGATAGCGGCCGCACTGGCAGCCATGAACATCCCTGTCGCCCTGGCTCTCCAGGAGCGTATTAAGCAGCTGCGATAGGCTTGATCGACGTGACGAAAGTTCGCTAGTGCCCCAATTTCAATGTCTGTAATTGGCCGAATTCAGCCGCTGCTGACCGGCAGCTATGGGTCGGCTGAAAGCGGTCGACCGAGAGAACAATGGACGTTTCACGCAGCCTTTCTGAAGGTAGGAGAAGAGCAATCGAATGAAGAAAAGCGATGCTGTAAACTACTTTTTTGAGTTGTTAACCTCACTGACTTACAGATCAAAAAAGCGGTTTACAGGCGTTTAAAAAACTTAGTGAGCGACCGGTCAGATTCACAACCAAAACTGCAGGCCTACCATCCTCAGCTCACCGAGTATGGCAGCTTACGACTAGCCATTCGGCGAAACAATGCCGTCGATATCGCCCTCCAGGAATCCGTCACAACACTGCACCTTTGCCCTTCCCGACTGAACGAACGCTTTGGCAGGCGGCGCGCTCAACGAGCCCAATCGCCGAAGGGAGCATCGGCCTCAATGTAGCGTGCTGCCGACTGCACATCTCGCCAGCCGACATACTCCATCAACGCCTTGCTGCTCCACTGGTTGCGACTGGCCCAGGTGGCAAAACCGCGGCGCAGCGAATGCGCGGTGTAACCCTCGCCAGCAACACCGCTGCGCAAAAACGCCAGACGCAAAATTCGCGAGAGACTATTCGGGTTGACTCGCCCCTCCGCTAGGTGGCCCCAGCGATCGATGGCGCGAAATACCGGCCCTTGCTTGATGCCGCTGACCGCAAGCCAGTGCTGGTAGGCGTCCACTGGGCAGAGCCGCTTCAGGGCCGGAACCACCAAGGTACGGCCGCGGTAGTCGCGATCGGTCTTGCTGCTTGCGAGGAAGATTTCCAACTCTTGCCCTTCGCGCAACTGAATATGCTCGACACGCAGACGGCACAGTTCGTCGCCACGCAGCGCACGCCAAAAGCCTATCAGGAGCAACGTCTGGTCCCGCGCCGCGCGCAACCGCACCGCCAACTGATCGGAGGTCAGCTGCCCGGCCAAACCCTTGATGCACGCTTCCAATATCTGTAACTGCAGCACTTCTGCCTGCTTGATAGGCTGCGGATGCAGCGCCTGAATACCGCGCAAGACATCGCGCACCCGCGACGCCTTGGTCGGGTCGGCGAAGCCGTGCTGCTGATGCCACTGGGCCAATGCGGCCAGGTGCGTGCGCAAGGTGTTGCTGGACAGCTTTGCGCCATAGGCGGCCAGGTAACGCACGATGTTTTCACTGGAGGCCGGCAGCACCCCGCCCCACTCCGCTTCAAAGTGTTCAACGGCTTGCGCATAGCGGCGCAGGGTGCTCTCGCGTCGCGCCGCTTGCAGGTACCGCTCGGTTGAATCGCTCACCCCACCTCCCGCATACCGCCTTTCCGGAACCCCGCGCCGAAAAAGGCTTATCACGTTCAAGAATTCAGCATTCTCGAACGCCAGTCCGTCCGAATTCCTGCCGTCCTAAAGGCAGGGTTACAGCTGTAATTGCATACTCCGTAAACCAGTACGAAATCGTCGGAGTCAGGCCATGGCACGCGGAGGCATCAACAAGGCCGTGGTGCAAATCGCCCGCGAAGCGCTGCTCGCCCGCGACCAGCACCCGAGCATCGACGCCGTGCGCGTGGAGCTGGGCAACACCGGTTCGAAGAGCACCATTCAGCGCTACCTGAAGGAGCTCAGCGCCCGAGAACAGGCACAGCCGCCTACCCCCGACGAGGAACTGCACAGCTTTGTCGCCGGTTTAAGCGCTCGCCTCACGGTGCTGGCCGAACAGGCGGTCGCCGAGGATCGCCAACGCCTGCAGCGGGATCGTTCGGCATATGAGCAACAGCGGCTGCAGCACCAGGCGCAACTCGATCACTTGCAGGGCGCTTACGCCGGTCTCGATCGTGAGCTGCAGGCCCTGCGTGAACACGAGCGAACACTCCAGGAGCAACTGCGCCAAGCGGACGGTGAATGTCAACGCTTGGGCCAGCTGGAACACGACCTGAACCAGCTGTTGCTCGAACGGACGACGCACCTCCAGTCGCTGGAGGACAAGCACCGCCAAGCGCGTGAAGCGCTCAAGCACTTTCGCCTGCAGCATCTGTCTCAGCGGGAGCAGGACACCCAGCGACACGACGCGCAGGTTCAGCAGTTGCAACACGAGTTGCGGGCACTGCGTATCAGTCTGTCGGATAAGCAGGATGAACTCGCCCGCCTATTCCAGGACAACGAACGGCTGGTCGGTGAGCTGCGCCATCAGGGCCAGCAAGCTCGCCAACGTGAACGTGCATTGCAGCAGTTGCGACAACAACACCAAGATGCAGAAGTCCGCGAGCATAGTGCGCAGGCGCGGGTCCTAGCGTTGACCACCGAACACGCCAGCCTGCGCGAACGGGTCAAGCGTCAGGTGCTCACGGAACGGCAGAGCCGTCGCGAGCTGCGGTTGCAGCGACAACAGATCGCGCGCTTGCAGGACTTGCTCGGCCATTCGGCACCCTTGACCACAGATCTCCGTTAGCTCTGCTTCCAGCCCGTCCCTAGCTGAAGCCCTTTGCTACCGCCGCAGGTTCGATCGAAGCGGAAACGTCGGGCTATGCACCCATAGCAAAAAGGTCACGTCGGTGGCCCTCGAGTGCCGCCTCAACCTTCCTAGCAATCCATGACGGTAGTTCGACAGAGGGTGGCTGACGGGCCAGCGTCAAGACCTCCTGTTGCAGCATTGCCTGGTCCGGCCGGTAGAGCTGCAACAGGGTGCAAGCGTGGAGGTCCCAACCGGCGATCCAGCCGCGAGCGCGCATCCATTCACCACAACGCTCCACGGCTTCACAATACTGCTCGAAGGCGGCGAAGTCTGAAGGCCAATCATCAACAAGTTCAAACAAACCGCGCAGGTAAATCTTGTTGAGCAACTCATACAGCGGTGCACGGACGAAGCATATCGGCTCAGCCATACACACCAGGATCAGGTAGTTCAGAAAATGCGTGCGTAACCAGCGACGGTGGGGCGCGAACTGCTTGGAGTTCGAGCCTAATAGGGCAAGGACACATCCCAGGTTGTTCCAATCGGGACAGCCAAACAGGCGACGCATTAGGAAGGAAGTATGCGCCGGCAGCTTATAGCCGTTTTCCAAGTGCAGTGTTTGCGCCCAATGATCGGTGGGGCGCCGCTCATCCCAGAGTGTACTCAGGACGTTCCACAACGAGTTGGTCCAGCAAGGCCGCACGGCAGGATAAGCCTTCAGCAAGGCGCTCAACCACGGCTCGCGTAACTCACTGCCTTCAAGTAGCCGTGCCCACTTGTTGTTGGGGGGTAAATACTGATCATTCTGACGATGCTGCTGCCAAGCTCCACCACATTGGGTCAGCGCGCCCCCGTTTTGCCGACATCCCCAGCAACTCAGCAGGCTATGAGCAAACACTCGGTTTCTAAGGCGCCGGACTAACGAAATGCGGCCCATGGCACGACCTTCCATTGCAACTTCCAACATCTGCAGTGAAGCACTGTTTTGTCCACAGCGAATGTGTGCCGGAGACTGACAGTTAACACACACTGATAATACTAGAAAATATGTATGTTATATCAATGAGATATTTTTCAAAAAAAATCACTAAGAGGGGGAAGTTCTTTAATTTAAGTAGGCGTTTAATAATATTAACAACTCTGAGATACAGGCCGACCTTCTGCGCGGCGCCTGGAGCGAAGTGATGAACACCATACTTAATCGGTATCGTTTACGAAAAGAGGCGACTCGACGTCGCGCCAGTGCAGAATCGGCCTTTAGCTCGCCTCGTCTACCGACCCCGCTGGCGATCTTTCCGCTCTCATCAATCACTCAACCTGAGCGCCACGAAGCGCTTCGGCCCCACGCCTTTCCTTTGCGAACAACGCTGTCGCTGGCCAACCTCCATCGCTGCCCCAATCCGTCTCAACAGGCCAATATGCCCCCCAACCTGAATTTGCTTCGCTGGGATAGTTTCGTATTCGCGAGAAAGTTTTCTCGCGAATACGAACATGGCTTTCTCAGCTTCTTGCTAAGCGCGCTCTGGATAAAGGTCAGCGTCGAAATGCTGTCGGCATCGGCACCCGACATCCATGTCCGCGAACCTATGGGTGGGCCTATGCAAATCGTAATACTGCCCGATACACGGACACTCCTTTTACTCGAGGCACACCTTCGCGCTTGGTATGCGGTGTACGAGTGGGCAATTGGTAAGGTCCAAGCCTTGGCGAATCACCCCAATAGCGAGCCTGGCCGAACTCGCGCCGGCCTCAACAATTACCCGCGGAACAAGCAGGCTTCCCCCCCACCGAACCAGTGGTCAAGTGCTGAATTACATCAGCTGAAAAGGCTGCGTCGCTTCGCTCCTAAGCATGTCGATGAACCTCTTCGCTATTGCCTGGACAATAGCCCCGAGTTCCCCAATATCAGTTCTTTACTTGAGGGCCTTGGCGGTGAGTGATGTGGACCAACCATCGCTAACACTCTCGGAGCCCAATCCATGGTTACTCCATATGATCGGCAAGCACCACATGCGGGCTATACGCTCGAACCGAGCAAACCGTTGGCGTTTGGAAAACCCCGCAAACTGGTGACCTTCGTTGCTTCGCGCAAGAACCAAGTCTCCATAGGCTGCGAGACCTTACTGGAGGCCGATTTTTGCATTCATCTGGAATATCAAACAGCGATCGCCGCCTACCAATCGCAGCCCTTCACGATCTGCTTCATCGAGTCGAAAACCCGCTATACCCCTGACTTTCTTGCAACACTGGTGGACGGTGGCCAGGTTGTGTACGAGGTAAAAAGCTACGCGGGCGCTCGCAATCGAAGATGGCAAATACGGCGTGCCGCACTGGAGCAACTGTTTAGCCGAAACGGTTTACGGTTCGAATGCGTTGAAGAGCGTCAGTTTTGCCATCCTGTCCAGATGCAAAACCTTCGCACGCTATACCATTTAGGCTACAACGGCAGCCTCGCCAACGTGCCGTATATGCTTCGCCTACTGCGCGAACAAACACAAAAAACTGTGTCGATCAGGTTTCTTCTAAAACAGGGAGTTCCACAGGCTGATATCACCTGTGCGCTGTTTCATCAACGGCTGCATTGCAATCTGCAGCGCCCGCTGAACTTACTCAGCCCCGTGTGGTGAATGTGATGAACACACTGGAGCTCAATGTCGGCGAGCATTACCAATACTGCGGTTCCGATTACCAGGTGGTCGCGGCCCAAGGCAATCGCTATCAACTGCGCTCGCTGAAATTCAGCAAGCACATCGTGATTCAGTCGTATGAGCGCCTGGTGCGCGCCTGGCGGAATGGTACCTTGGTCAAAACCCAGGAGGCACCGTTTGCTCCGCGGGCGGACCTGATCGTCGACGCCTTGAATGTACGCCAGCAGAACATCATGGCTCAACGGCTGGCTTATGTACTACCCGTGTTGGAGCGCTGGGGCGGCCGTCTGCCTCGCCAGCCGGTGCTGACTTTGCTCTCCGAAATTGCCGCACAGAGGGGCGAAGCGAGGCCGAGCTACGGAGCCCTTTACCTATGGGTAAGAGCCTACCTGAGCATGGGCGAAAATAAGCTCGCTCTCGTCCCGCGAACCCGGAGTTCGCCCACCCGGCGTGTTTACAGGCAGCCAGAGGTTGTACAAGAACTCATCCAGATCAATTTGGCTCAACTGTTCTTTAAGCCTACGCCGTGCAAGAAAACCGACCTAATTAGTGCCATCCAATGCTCAATTACCGCTTGCAACGAAAAACGGCCTCCACACGATCAGCTTGCCTGTCCATCGACCAGTACGCTGTACCGAATCATTACAGAATTGGACCGATACGAGACCGACCGCCATCAGCTCGGTTACCGTCGAGCCATCAAAAAGCAAAAATGGAGTAAAAAATGTAGGCGGCCATTGGAGTTCTTCAACCTCGTCGAGGGCGATACCCATGAAATCGATGTGGAAACCGTCGATGAGAACGGCCACTTGACCGGGCGCCTTTACTTGACTGCGCTGATTGAAGTGAGAGACAGGGTAATCACAGGATGGGACATCTCCTACAACCCGCCCAGCACCGAAAAGTCGATGCGCGCGCTGAAACATTCACTGTTGAGCAGTAATCCCTATGGAGGATTGGCTCGCCGTTATCGGCTGGACAATGGAAGCGAATTCGCCAATGCCCGTTTGAAAAGCGTCCTTCAGGACCTTGGCAGTGACGTGACCTACTGTGAACCGGGTAATCCGGATCAAAAACCGCACATCGAAAGTTTCTTCAAAACCTGGACCACATCCATCGTCCATTGCATGCGCGGTACGACATTTTCGGGGCCAAATCCTTATGACTCCGAAGCCAATGCCATCCTCACCTTGGAGGACGTCATGAAAAACTTCGAAGATTGGCTCGTTACTGCCTACCATCCGGGATTCCAGGATGGCTTGGGCAAATCCCCCCAGGAAGCTTGGGACGAAGACCAGGCCAATACACTCGCGTTCGAACGGAAAAGGTACAGCGAGGAAGACCTTAATCGACACCTGCTGTGTGTCGCTTACGTCAAACCCAACAATGGCCGGTTGCGCTTCAAAGGGCTCGCCTGGACGGGCCCAGCGGTAAGTTATCTGGCGACCCAGCATTCCGGCAAACCTAGGGCGCTGCGGCTGCTCTATGACATTTCCGAACTGGGCAAGGCCTGGGTCTGCGACCCTAATTCGCCAAGCGAACTCTTCGAAGTCATGCCGGTTGATCCCGATTATCAAAAGGGTTTGACCATGCACCTTCACGAAATGATCAAGGCCCGGCTCAGAGCCAGAAAGCAATCTCCAAACTACCGTGCCGCACGCGAGGCGCGGGTTCAGATATTACGAGAACTGGCCAACGCGAAAACCAAAACTGAATGGAAAACACGGAAACGCGCGGAGGAACGTGGCGACTTCAACGCTTGGTCGAGCTTGCCCGCCCCTCCAGTGGTCCGGGAGGATAACAGCAACAGACGTTATCAATTCCACCCTGATACCCCACCAGATTATGCGAGCGTGGTGACCAAACATGCTCGATGAATCGAAAGCTCAAGCCCTGGTCGAATTCAATAAACAGACCGTGTTCTTTCCCAGCTATCAATTCGCCTACTCCCAGCTTTCCAAAGCCGTGGGAGCCACTGAAATACGTAAAACGGCAAGCTGCGCCTTCATCATCGGGCCGTCTGGCTCCGGAAAATCTCGTCTGTGCGAGCTGTTCACCGATACCTTTAATCCGCCGTATATAGAGTGCGATAAAGACGGCATATTCAAAATTATAACCGCGCTCTACTGCATTGTGCCCGCTCCGGTAACGATCAAGGGGATTTGCACCACGTTACTCAAAGCGTTGGGCGTTTACCCGCCGCACGGGGACGTGCATGCGCTTAACGAACTACTCCTAGATCGACTAAAAAAATGCCGGGTCAGAGTCATAATCTTGGACGAAATCCAGCGCTTGTTGAAACCGGAAGCGGAGAAATCACGCGGCGTGACCTTGGATTGGCTGGTAACACTACTGAGCAAGAGTGAGATCCCCATCATGCTGGCAGGCACCGAAGAGTGCGAACTTCTGCTTAAGGAACAGAAAAAACAAAGTTTTTCACCGTTCATCAGAAGATACTGCTACGTCGCGTATCTGGAGCACTTCAAGTTCAGCGAGCTCGAAACCTCTGAGTATTACATGACGCTTAAGGTTCTTGATCAGCAGTTATTTAAGCTAATGAAGTTCGAAGGCGATGTTCATCTCCACGATCTGATGATCATGGCGCCGCTTTACGTTGCGAGCGTAGGAAGCCTGGAATACCTTCGACAAATCGTGCACGAAGCGGTTATCTGTGCTTTAACCCGTAACGCAACTACTCTCACCCGCCAGGACTTCTTCGAGGCCTGCCAATGCCTGAATCTCCCCAAACAGCTCAGTGAGACAACCAATCCGTTCACTTTAACGCTGAGTGAATGTCTAGCGTTGATAACGGGGTACACCCATGAACAAGCTAATCTTCGTACCAACTCCGCTCGCTGAAGAAAGTCCATACAGCCTGATCAGGCGGGTAACACTGTTTCATGGATTTCACACGATTGGTCAATTCAGTAGCCACTGCGTGGGTGAATCAGCTGTACAACACATTGCAGTAACCCAGTCATCAGCGATTGCTCAATTTTTAGCAGAAGAGGCGGGGGCCTATGCCCCCGCAGTCCTCAGTGGATTTTACAAATCTGTAAACCGCGCCCAGACGGTGAATTTGTTGGTCAGCGGAATTGAAATACCTAGCATTTATCTAAGGTTACGTTCTTTTGTGTACTGTGACGGCTGTTTCGAAGAAGGCTGGCAACGCCAAATTCAAGACATAAAACTTTCAGAAGTTTGCCCATACCACCAGAAAAAATACTTGGCGCACTGCCCCGCATGCGGTGGAGATTTTAAGTGGTGGCATGCTCTACATGGCAAATGTCACTACTGTGGGGTTGTCCTTAAGTGTACTCCCTGCACTGCCCAGGACTGCAGACATGAACAATATCTTGTACAGAGCTTGAAGACCCACGATCAAGCTTACCTTGACAAGGTTATGATAATTGCTCGCAATTTGGGAAGTGTTATGCAAAAAAACCTACCGCCCCCGAGGCCAGCCGCTGCCAGATTAATGAAGCAGCTATGCTCATTGCCAATAATGATGCGCACGGAATTCTGCAACACCTATCAGCGTTGCATAGCATATATCCCGATATCGATAAGTCTTGGATAGCCGCCCGTTTCTCAGGTTTCAAGAGCCCTGAAGTGAATGAAGCTATAAATGCCTTCATGAAAAGGACATCGTTGTCTCAGGACAGCATCCAGAGCGATATACCTTTTCTATTAACGGCCAGACAAGCCAGACGAAAAATGCAAGCGGAGGGCTTACGCTTCGCCAGCATACGCCGAATATGCCAAAGCGTTAACGCAACGAGAAAATTCTTTACCAATGATGACATTTTTGCATTATCTCTAGCGCTTGAAGAATATCACGCCAAGAGTGCTGGACGTTTACCCATCACACAGTCAGAGATGTGGACTACCAATGAGGTCGCAAGGCGGCTACATGTAAAACCGAACGTCGTACAAACTTATACCAGAGATGGTTTATTGCCATTCTATTGCGGCAAGAAAGGTAGGAAATTTTTTCTTCCAGCTGACGTGGATTGCTTACTCGATCGACTCCAACCTCCGCACTACATTGCAGCAACCTGTGGCGTTAAAGTCATAAAAATTCGCAAAGCCATTCTCGAATCGCAAGTTGAACCCAGCTACAATGCCGAACTCCACTGGTCGTACTGGCTATTTACCTCAGAAGACATCCAGTCAATCAAGCGAACGTTGGCACACAAAAAATCACGAGCCACAGAAGCGTTTCCGTTAATTCTACCAAACCTCCCAGCTGATCCAGTTTTTTTCGCGCAATTCCTGAGCTTTGCGCAGACTGCGAAAGCACTTCGAATTGAAAATGCAGCCGTGCATGCGCTCATAAAATGGCATTACTTGAAAAACTGCTACATATCTGTGAAGAAAATCTACATCCCTAAAACGGAAATACAAAAATTCAGAAAAAAATACTTGAATAGCAAAACCACCGGCAAAATTCTGAAAATCTCTGTAAACCGTCTGGCCGATGTGCTGCAATTTTTTGGCATCCAGCCACTAACCTTTCCCACCACCACACAGTCCCGAATCACTGCCATCTATAGAAGAAGCGAAATTTCAAAGTTTGCTATTCACCTAAGCACAGAAAAACCTACGGAAAATCAGAATTACCTGAGCATTACTATAGCCGCTAAACGTGCACAAATTTCCGAACACACCCTAAGAGCCCTGGCCTATCGCAATGTACTCTCTCACGTAGCGGGTAAGTTATCGTTTTATTTTCGGCCCAGCGTTCTGGATCTGTTTCGAAAGAAATTTTCAATTATTGAAGCACTGCTGACCCCAATGGGCTTTCCGTTAAGAGCAACCCCTAGACTTATCGAGAAGCTGTACAAATATGACACCAAAGAAATACCCCCCAGGTCCAATACGGCGGAATTCTATCGAAGCAGCGCCGACATACTCTCGTACCTAAACTCAGAGACACCAATTGATTCCCCAATTTTACGCAAAATAAAAAGAGCGGCACATTTTTTCCGCCCTGAGGTATCAGCTCTCCCGCCCGATTGCATATTGCTCAGCGTTGCCCTTGAACAATTCCGAATCAGCTACAACGATTTTTATGATACGTTTTTAAAGAAAGGCTTTGTGTCACTAATCAGACATGAGAGGGAAAAATACCTAAACAGAAAAGATTTTGTTAAATACCAACACATCCTCGCTTCGCACATCACCTGCGCAATGGCCGACAGATTGGTTTTCAACAACTCCGGAACTAGTCGATGCTTGATTAGAAGAGGCATTCTGATAGGAGAACACTTATCCAATTTTATCGCCAAACCATTAATACAGCGGGACATGATATCGCATTACCTTATCAACCACCCCGTAAGTTCTTATCTCAAATCCAAATAATCACAAGCACATTTAATACTCAACCGAGCGGGTGTCACTACCCTCTCCCAACATCATATCGATCTCCAACCACGAAACTTCTTCAAGCCGTTCACGCCCGATCTCTGCTCGCCGCGCCCCTGCCACTTAAACTTTACCCACATAGGGCTCACTCGGTCACTGGGCAGTATTAAGCCGTGAACCTCCTACGGCCGCCCGACAGCACTTTCACTCGTATAAGTTTTCGTCTAACAATATTCATCAGTATTATTTTTTTTGAAAGCATGCATTTCAAGTCTTCATGAATTTCGCACCAACCACGGTCTGCCATATCAATCTGAACAGAAATTGATCGGGAAGACCTGAGTGAACTGGTCAGTGCTATAAAAGCCGTATTGTCAGGTTACAACTATTTCCCAAGCCAGGCCTTGAATCCTGTTCGCAGTGATGACGCGCGTTTCGCCGACCTGGAACTGTTCAAGTCAGTCAATGACCGGGAACTGATGGTATTGCAACTCTTTGCCCAAGGACGCACCAATAAAGAAATTGCCAAAGGCATGTTTCTGAGCAACAAGACTGTCAGCACTTATAAAAAACGCCTCATGCAAAAACTCAAAGCCAAATCCCTGGTTGAACTCATCGATATGGCAAAACGTAACGCGTTAGTGTGAGAGACAGGATGCCCAGTCGTATAAAGGATTATCTGTCACTCATGGCCGCAGGTTTATGCCTGAACACCTCAGTGGCCGTTGCGCAGACCGTCAGCGAGAACTACACCCTGATGAGTCGCTCGATGGCCGGACACCAGGAAGTCCAACTGGATAAATCACAACGACAATGGATTGAGAATAAACGGGAACTGATCCTTGGCACTTCAGCCCCGGACTACCCCCCTTTCGACCTGACCATCAGTGGTCACGACTACGAAGGTTTTACCGCCGATTACGCAGGTATCCTTGGCAAAACCACCGGTTTGCCAATCAAGGTTCTGCGCTTTGCGTCCCGGGAGGCCGCGATCGAGGCACTCGAAAGCGGCGAGATCGATTTGCTGGGTACCGCCAATGGATTCGAAGCTCACAACGCTGACATCGTACTTTCCACCCCCTACGCCGTAGACCAGCCGGTTCTGGTGACACGCGAAGGTGAAACCAGATCCTTGACCGATGGCCTGGCCGGTCTACGGCTGAGCATGGTGTATCACTATTTGCCACTGGAGGAGGTCAAGGCAATGTATCCGGGGGCGATCATCACGTCCTTTCCGTCCTACCAGAATGCAATCAATGCCGTTGCCTTCGACCAGGCTGATGTTTTTCTGGGTGACACCATTTCCACCCATTACATGATCAACAAGGGGTATCTGAACAACATCCGCATGGCCAACTTCGGCAAACACGAAGCACACGGTTTCAGCTTTGCCGTGCACAAGGACAACCCGCAACTGCTCGGGATCATCAACGCAATGCTCATGGCCATCCCCACCAGCGAACGAGACAACATTGCCAAGCGTTGGAGTGCCGGCAGTGACATGCTGCTCACCGATCAAAAACTGCAGCTCACCCACAACGAGGAGCGCTGGCTGGCGCAACACCCGGTAGTGCGTGTGGTGGTCAATGAGGCTTTTGCGCCGCTGACATTTTTCGACAGTGATGGCAACTTTCGTGGGGTTACCGCGGACTTGCTCGAGCTGATCAGATTGCGCACCGGTTTGCGCTTCGACGTCCGTCGCAGCCGCAGTGATGACGAGATGATCGAGCAGATCAGGGACAATAAGGCCGACTTGATCGCCGCCATGCTCCCCAGCGCCCAACGTGAAATGACGCTGAACTTCACCCGCCCCTATCTGCAAAACTCCTTTGTCCTGTTGACTCGCAAAGCCGCCGACAGCCCGACAAGCCTTGCGCAGTTGCAGGACAAACGCCTGGCAATTGCCCAAGGCAATCCCCTGGTGGATTACCTGCGCAACGAGTTCCCGCGGATCAGGCTGATTGAAACCCCGGACACGTTCAGCGCCGTGGAGTTGCTGGCCGAGGGCAAGGCAGAAGGTGCGGTGAACTCACTGGTGATTGCCAACTACTTCATCTCATCGCAACTCTTCGAGCAAACACTTCAAATCAGTACGACCATCGGTACCCGGCAGGCCGCGTTCTCCCTGGCCACAGGCCGGGAAGCCAAAGAACTGAACGCCATCCTCAACAAGGCACTGCTGAGTATTGCGCCGGAAGAACTGGGCATCATCAACAGCCGTTGGCGCGGCTATTCGGCGTCCTCGCAAAGTACCTGGCGCAACTATCACCGACTGTTCTACCAAATCGTCATCGGTGCCGGGGTGCTGCTGCTGATTTCCGTTGCCTGGAACGCTTACATGCGTCGCCAGATAAAGCAGCGTCAGGCAGCCGAGCGTGCATTGAACGATCAACTCGAATTCATGCGATCACTGGTCAACGGGACGCCTCATCCCATCTACGTGCGCGATCGCCAGGGACTGCTGCAAAGCTGCAACGACAGTTACCTGGAAGCCTTCTGCGCGAAACGTGAAGACGTGATCGGTAAAAGCGTCATGCAGGGCAACATGAGCAATGCGTTCGAAGCCCGGGAATATCAGGCCGATTACCAGCGCGTCGTAGCCGAGGGTATACCGCTGATTCTCGATCGCGCACTGCACATCGGCGGCCGCAGACTGACGATTTACCACTGGGTTCTTCCCTACCGTGATTCGAGCGGTGAAGTGCAAGGCATCATCGGCGGCTGGATCGACATCAGCGAACGGCGCCAACTGTTCGATGATCTGCGCTATGCCAAAGAGCGTGCCGATGAAGCCAATCGAGCCAAAACCACTTTTCTGGCAACCATGAGCCATGAGATCCGCACCCCGATGAATGCGGTCATCGGCATGCTCGAACTCACGCTGAAACGCATCGATCATAAGCACCCGGATCGCCCGGCCATCGATGTGGCGTACAACTCGGCGAAGGACCTGCTGGAGCTGATCGGAGACATTCTCGACATTGCACGGATTGAATCCGGACGGCTGAGCCTGAGCCCTGAACGGGTCAATCCAAGTGAAATCGTGGCCTCGGTGGTGCGGGTCTTCGATGGACTGGCGCGCCAGAAAAGTCTCCGGCTGCTGCTGGAATTTCGCCCTGCCAATCCGGGGTTTGATGTCCTGTTGGACCCGATGCGCTTCAAACAGGTGCTGTCCAACCTGGTGAGCAACGCCATCAAGTTTACGGAGCGCGGCCAAGTCAGGATCATCGTCGATCTGAAGCCGACCGCCGAGCCTGAGCGGGTCCGGATGCTGTTGCAGGTTCACGACAGCGGCATAGGGATCAGTGAACAGGATCAGCGGCGGTTGTTCGAACCTTTCGCTCAGGCCGATCACTCGGGGCAGTTAGCCAGAGGCAGTGCGGGGCTTGGGCTGGTGATCAGCCGCAGCCTGTGCGAAATGATGGACGGCAGCCTGCAATTGAGCAGCCAGCCGGGTGTCGGTACTCAAGTCGAGGTGTCGTTGCATCTGGCAACACTGCCGCTCGAGCAGAAGCCAGAGACTGTTGAAGCGCAAATCCACACCACGACGCCCCCCTTGAATGTTTTGGTGGTCGACGATCACCCCGCCAATCGCTTGCTCATGTGCCAGCAACTGGAGTTTCTGGGCCACCGATTCAGCGTCGCGCCGGATGGCCAGGCGGGATTTCAGGCATGGGAAGCCGAGCCGTTCGATCTGGTGATTGTCGATTGCAACATGCCGATCATGAACGGATACGAACTGGCTGGCGCCATTCGCCGGCATGAACAACAAACGTACCGCCCGCCTTGTACCGTACTGGGTTTTACCGCCAACGCACAACCGGAAGAAATACAACGCTGCAAACAAGCCGGGATGGACGATTGCCTGTTCAAGCCCCTTACCCTGACAGCCTTGAGTCAGTGGGTTGAAGGCATCAGGCCGAGCGTCCGCGATCCGGCGTTCAGTCTGCAAGGACTGCGTCTTTTGACCGGTGGAGATCCGGTATTGGACCAGCGATTGTTGACCGAACTGTTGAACAGCAACCGTCTGGACCGACAGGAATTGCTGGCGCTGTCCCCCTCCATAGAGCCTCAGTCATTTCTCGACGTCGCCCACAAAATCAAGGGCGCCGCCCGAATCGTCCAGGCCTCCCGGGTAATCGACAGCTGCGAGGCGCTGGAAAAGGCCTGCCATGAAGTGTTCCATCACGACGAAGTGGCCGAATGCAGCAAGGCTATAGAGCGCGCCATGCTCGAACTGGAGCAAGCGTTGCAGCAACAGATCGGCAAACACGACAAAAGCAGAATGACAGAGCCTTAACTATGCTTGGACGCTGAGCAGTGCGTTAACCATCATGGAGAGACCTGCAATGCCCAGCCCACTGCGCCCGGATCAACGGCGGTTTCCCCTGCACGTCCATATCAGCGTGATGTTCACGTTCCTGCTGTTGCTGACTGGCGTGGTGCTGGGCCTTTTCAACTACCGGCAAACCACGCAGATCATTCTTTCCAGCAGTGAAAAGCTCTTCAACCGCATCGAGCAGGACGTCCGTCTCGACCTGCACGCCACCTATGAGCCGATTCGCCATCTGCTGACCCTGCTGGCGGAATACCCGGCGACCCAGGCACCTGACCTGGAGCAACGCCTGACACTACTCAAACCCTTCAGCCAGTCGCTCAAGGACAACCCCGACCTGGCCTCGTTGTATCTGGGCTATGGCAATGGTGATTTCTTCATGGTTCGGCCCTTGCGAACCCCCGAGCTGAAAACGCTCCTCAAGGCACCGGACACTGCGGCTTATCAGGTGTGGAGCATTGAACGAACAGGCAACAGCGGTCAGGTCCGCTCCCAATCATTGTTTTTCGATCAAGATCTGGCCCTCATCAGCCGCCAGGACAACCCCGACGAAACCTACGATCCGCGAATCCGTGCCTGGTATGCCAACGCCCGCAGCGACAGCGATCAGATCACCACCGAACCCTACATTTTTTTCTCCACCCACAATGTCGGCACTACCCTGGCCTGGCGCGGTGGCGAACAGGCTGTCATGGGTGCCGATCTGACACTGGTGGAACTCTCCGCAACCTTGGCCAAACATGTCGTGACCCCCAGTACCGAAATCGTGCTGTTCGATGCTCAAGGGAATGCCATCGCGTATCCCGACAGCAGCAAACTGATCATCGACGATCAGACTGCCCGCCTGATCAAAGCCGCCGACCTGAGCCCCATCCTCGGCGCATTGCTCAACAATCCCCCCGCAGGTAATCGCCTGGATGTCGCCGGTCGTCAATGGATCGTTGCCCGCAGCCGCATGCAAGAGGGCGGCCCCCAGGGGCTGCAACTGGCGCTGCTGGTGCCGGAAGATGAGTTACTCGTCGATGCCTACCGCATGCGCTGGCAAGGCGCGCTGATTACCCTGGCCACGCTGTTGCTGTGCCTGCCGCTGGGCTGGCTGACCTCGCGAATTCTGGTCAAACCCCTGCGCGCGCTGGTAAAGGAGGCCGATGCGGTTCGCAGTTTCGACTTCAACTTTCCGGCCTCACGTCGCTCTCCCGTGCTCGAAGTCGACCAACTGAGCGCGTCGATGACACGTATGAAAGACACCCTGGCGAGTTTTTTCCAGATCACCGACAGCCTGAGCGCCGAGACTCGCTTCGCACCCTTGCTCGAACGGGTATTGTTTGAAACCGTCAAAATCGGCCAGGCCCAGGCCGGTCTGATCTACCTGCGCGAAAGTGACGGCGATCGCATGGAGCCCCATGGTCTGGTCATCAACGGCATCTCACAGACGTTGCCGTCGTTTGATCTTCAAGGACACGAACTCCAGGCTCCGCAAAGCCCTGCATGGCTACAACAGCTGTCGAATGCCGACAACGTCGTCACCACGCTTGGTTTTGAACAGGCCGGGGATTTGCAGAAGGTGTTGCTTGCGCTGGAGTGTCCCCGCGTTCACCTGATCGGCATTCGGCTGCACAATCGTCATAACGAAACCGTGGGCCTGCTGATCCTGCTGTTGGCCGATACGGGCAACCAGAGCGATCTGGAAAAACTTCGTCCGGACCGCATCGCGTTCCTCCAGGCCGTGTCCGGCGCGGCCGCCGTGAGTATTGAAAGCCAGCGTCTGCAAGCCAAACAAAAACAACTGCTGGATTCCTTCATTCAACTGCTGGCGGGGGCGATTGACGCCAAAAGCCCCTATACCGGCGGTCACTGCCAGCGAGTGCCGGCGCTGACCCTGATGCTCGCTCAAGCTGCCGCTGCCAGCCAGGACCCGGCCTTCAGTGGCTATCAACCCACCGAAGATGAATGGGAAGCGCTGCACATCGCCGCCTGGCTGCACGACTGCGGCAAGGTCACCACTCCGGAATATGTGGTCGATAAAGCCACGAAGCTGGAAACCCTTAACGACCGTATTCACGAAATCCGCACCCGCTTCGAAGTGCTCAAGCGCGATGCCTGGATCAGCTATTGGCAAGCCATGGCCCTGGGCGGTAACGAGCAGCACCTGGCCGAACTGCGCAACGCCACGCTGGCGGGGCTGGACGATGACTTCGCGTTCATTGCCCGATGCAACCTGGGTGGCGAGGCGATGGCCGAGTCCGACCTGCAACGCCTGCGCAGCATCGCCCAACGCACCTGGACCCGAACCCTGGATGACCGGCTGGGCGTTTCCTGGGAAGAGAACCGGCGTCAGGCGCGGACCCCGGCTCCGACACTGCCGGTCAGCGAGCCATTGCTGGCGGACAAACCCGAGCACCTGTTCAAACGGCCCGAGGCCGAACTGATTCCGGAGGATAATCCGTGGGGGTTCAAGCTCGATGTACCGCCCTACAAGTACAACCGGGGCGAGCTCTACAACCTGAGCGTTGCCCGAGGCACCCTGACCCGCGAGGAGCGTTACATCATCAATCACCACATGGTGCAGACGATTCTGATGCTCAGCCACCTGCCCTTCCCCGGCCACCTCACCAACGTCGCGGAGATCGCCGGCGGCCACCACGAGAAAATGGACGGCACCGGGTATCCCAAACAGTTGAAGCGCGAAGAAATGAGCCTGCCGGCGCGGATGATGGCGATTGCCGATATTTTCGAAGCACTGACCGCCGCCGATCGCCCCTACAAGAAAGCCAAGTCCTTGAGCGAAGCGCTAGGCATCATGGCAACCATGTGCCGGGATGCCCACATCGATCCTGAGTTGTTCGGGCTGTTCATCAACGCGCAAATCTACTTGCAGTACGCCGATCGATTCCTCGATCCCCAACAGATTGATGCGGTTGATCCGGCAAGCCTGCTGGTCAAGGCAGGCTTGAGGGCATGATCAGCAGTCGGTCAGGCGCAGGAAGATCGCCGCCAATTGCTCGATACCGGCCTGATCTTCAGCGGTAAAACGCGCCAGTTTCGGGCTATCGAGGTCCAGCACGCCGATCAGGCGACCGTCTTTGACCAGTGGCACGACCAGCTCGCTGTTCGACGCGCTGTCGCAAGCGATGTGTCCGGGGAACGCGTGCACGTCCTCGACCAACTGGGTCTGCAAGGTGGCCGCCGCCGCTCCGCACACCCCCCGGCCGAACGGAATCCGCACGCAGGCGATTTGTCCC
This sequence comes from Pseudomonas rossensis, assembly GCF_039888995.1. NCBI lineage: Bacteria > Pseudomonadati > Pseudomonadota > Gammaproteobacteria > Pseudomonadales > Pseudomonadaceae > Pseudomonas > Pseudomonas rossensis. The sequence goes on from NZ_JBBWCB010000069.1 coordinate 24,011, forward strand.
TGAAACGGGCCAAGCACCAGTTCTTCGTTGCGATTGAGGTAGAACCCGGCCCAGTTCAGGTCATCGAGCAGGTTGAACAGGAACGCAGAAAATTGCGCGGCGTTGGCAATGAAATCCCGCTCGTCCGCCAGCAATGACTCCAATTGCGCCCACAGCATGCCGTAGCCTTCGAGGCCCTGGCCGCTCTTTTGTAAATCGATCATGCCTTGTGCTCCAACAGCTTCAGCCCGACCCAATAGCGGGCAAATTGATACGCGCAACGTCCGTTGCGATTGCCCCGGCCCGTAGCCCAGCGCACCGCGAGGATGTCCAGTTCTTCGTCTCGCTGCCACTTGAGGCCCGCCTTGTCGGCCAGTTGACCGATCCAGTGTTCGACGACGTTGAGGAAGTGCTCCTGGGTAAACGGATAGAACGACAGCCACAATCCGAAACGGTCTGACAGCGCAATCTTGTCCTCCACCGCTTCGCTGGGATGGAGTTCGCCATCGACCCTTTTCCAGTTTTCGTTATCGCTTTCCTTTTCCGGGACCAGATGGCGACGGTTGGACGTGGCGTACAGCAAAACGTTATCCGGCGCCTGTTCGAGAGAGCCGTCGAGCACGCTCTTGAGCACCCGGTAATCGCCTTCGCCCGACTCGAACGACAGGTCATCGCAGAACAGCACGAAACGCTGGGGCAGCTTGGCGATCTGTTCGACCACTCGCGGCAGGTCCGCCAGGTGATCGCGTTCGATCTCGATCAGCCGCAGACCGGCCTTGGCGTGTTCGGCCAGCAAGGCGCGCACCAGCGACGATTTACCGGTGCCGCGCGCGCCCCAGAGCAATGCGTGGTTGGCCGGCATGCCATCGAGGAACTGCTGGGTATTTCGCCCCAGTTGCTCCAGTTGCCGGTCGACACCGATCAGGTCGGACAAACGCATGTCGAGGCTGACTTCCAGCGGCAACAGAAATCCGCTGCGCCCCTCGCGTTGCCAGCGCGCGGCAAGGCAATGATTCCAGTCGATAACTTGCCGAGGGGTGGGCAGCAACGGTTCGATACGAGCCAAAACGGCATCGGCGCGTTCAAGAAAAGCATTTAATCGGGAATCCACGTCTTCTCCTCGGGCACGTTCACAGTAATGATGGCGATACAGCGACGAAACACAGCGTTCGGTGTTCGGTTCACCCCTTTGCACAAGGGCTCGCGAGAACATCGGTATCCATGCATGATCGACTATGCTTGAGCAGCGAAGGGAAACGGAAGTGGTTCAACACCCCATGGATATCAAGTTCACCAACCGGCTGTCCTACAAGCAAGCCAGGCTTACTGTGCTGGTCGGTTTCATTCTGGGCACGCTGCTCAGTCTGCTGCAAATAGGCATCGATTATGCCAGTGAAGACGCCTCCATCAACCGAGAAATCCTGTCTTTGCTGGAAATCAGCCACAACCCCGCGTCCCGCATTGCCTACAACATCGACGCCGAACTCGCTCAGGAACTGACCCTGGGCCTGTTGCGCTCGCCGGCGATCATCGGCGCGCAGTTGACCGACAACACCAGTACCGTGCTCGCCAGCGTCAAACGCCCGGGCGTGCAAAGCGGTTATCGGGTGATCAGCGACTTCCTGTTCGGCGCCAACCGGCAGTTCGAAGACCGTCTCTACCTGGATCACTTGCCGACCGAATCCCTCGGCACCCTGAGCCTGGACGTCGACACCTATTCATTCGGCAACCGGTTCCTGCGTCGGGCCGAGGTAACCCTGCTCAATGGCTTCGCTCGCAGCCTGCTGCTGACCGGCATCCTGCTGGCGCTGTTCTATGTGATGCTGACCAAGCCGTTGGTGCGGGTCATCCGTGAACTCAGCAGTCGCGATCCGCGCAGCGCGGAGTCGACGTCGCTGGAGTGTCCGACGGACCATGAAAACGATGAAATCGGTGTACTGGTCAAGGTTGCCAATCAACAATTCGAAAACATCGCCACCGAAATCCAGCAGCGACGCAACGCCGAAAACCGCCTGACTGACTACCTCGGGCAACTGGAGAACATCGTCTCGGCCCGCACCGCGGAACTCAAGGCGATCAACTCCCGGCTCAGCCAATCCAATGAGGAACTGGAAGTCGCCCGCAGCACCGCCCTGGACATGGCCGAAGCGCGCTCGGTGTTCCTGGCCAACATGAGCCACGAGATCCGCACGCCGCTCAACGGTCTGCTGGGGATGATCGCGCTTTCCCTGGACGGCCCGCTCAACGCCGAGCAACAGCAACAGCTGTCCATCGCCCATGACTCGGGCAAAGTACTGGTGGAACTGCTCAACGATATTCTCGATTTGTCGAAGTTCGATGCCGGCCAACTGGAGCTCGAACATATTCCGTTCGACCTCGGCTCGCTGATCGAAGACACCGCCAACCTGCTGTCGCAAAACGCCGCGCCGAGTGTCGAGCTGAGCTGCCTGATCGACCCGCACTTTCCGGCCCTGGTGCTCGGGGATCCGACCCGGGTCCGACAGATCGTCAGCAACCTCTTGTCCAACGCCCTCAAGTTCACCCGCTTCGGTCGCGTCGATGTGCGCCTGTCGACGTTCGAGGACGGCGTCAGAATCAAAGTCTGCGACACCGGCATCGGTATCGCCCAGGACGCCCAGGTCAAGATCTTCCAGCCCTTCACGCAAGCGGGTGCCGGCATTACTCGGCAATTCGGCGGGACCGGGTTGGGCCTGGCACTGACCTACAACCTCTGCGAAGCCATGCAAGGGCGCCTCACCATCAGCTCGGAAGCAGGCTTTGGCAGCCAGTTCTGTGCGGATCTGCCGCTGCCCAGCCACACCCGCGCCCTTCCCCCGGCCTCTTTACAGGGCAAGGTCATCGCAATCACCGCCGCCAGCAGCGGTCTGGCAGAACTGTTGAACAGTGTGTTGCCCGGCTGGGGGCTCGACTATGAGCAGCGTTCCATCGATGACTCATTGCTGGGCCTGAACCCGGATGTGCTGATTACCGATTGCCCCGAATGCCTGTTTGGCCTGCGCCCCTCGTGTACAGCCCCCATTCTGCTGGTCAGCGCTTACGGCAGTTTCATGCCCAGCGAAGAAGCCATCGCCCTCGCCCCTTTGCAACAACAGGCGCGGCCTCTGGCGCGCAACGCGCTGTACCAGACACTGCGGCGAACCCTGCAGCCGGAACTCAACACGATCAACGGTGCCCGGCTCGACGCCCTCTCCCCACAACGACGCGGACGCGTGCTGCTGGTGGAGGACAATCCGGTCAACCAACTGGTGGCCAAGGGGATGCTCGGAAAACTCGGTTGCGAGGTGATTGTCGCCGGTCACGGTGGCGAGGCGCTGGATCAGCTGGAGCAGAGCGAATTCGATCTGGTGCTGATGGACTGCAACATGCCGGTGATGGACGGCTACGAGGCCAGTCGGCAAATCCGTCGCAGCGGACGCTGGCCACAGCTGCCCATCGTCGCCCTGACCGCCAACGCCATGTCCGAAGAGCGCGAACGCTGTCGTGCGGCAGGCATGAGCGATTACCTGGCAAAACCCTTCCGCCGGGAAGAGTTGGCTGCCCTGCTGGACTTGTGGGTCCCTACTACGACAGTGCTTTGATTTGCCCCAAAAGGTGATCAAGGCCATCGCGCAGATCATTCAGGCGATCCAGATCCACACCGCTGTCGCATAACAGACGGGCTTTGAGCGGCCCGACCTGATCGCGCAAAGCCTTGCCGGTTGGCGACAGGCTCAAATGCACTTCACGCTCGTCCCGCGCCGAGCGCTGACGCTGAACCAGTTGCAGTTGCTCAAGACGCTTGAGCAACGGCGTCAGCGTGCCGGAATCCAGTGCCAGGCGTTCGCCCAATGCCTTGACCGTCGGTTGCTCAGGGGCCGCCTCCTGCCATTCCCACAACACCAGCATCGCCAGGTATTGCGGGTAGGTCAGGCCTAGCTGATCGAGCATCGGCTTGTAGGCGCGGATCACCGCCCGGGAAGCGGCGTACAGCTTGAAGCACAGTTGACTGTCAAGCTTCAGGGAATCGACTGACAAGGTGTTCATTTGAGCAGGGCTTCGATCTCGCGGGTCAGGTCCTGCGGCTTGGTCGCGGGGGCGAAGCGCTTGACCAGCTGGCCATCCTTGCCGATCAGAAACTTGGTGAAGTTCCACTTGATGCCTTGGGAACCCAGCACACCCGGCGCACGCTTTTTAAGTTGAACGAACAGCGGATGGGCACCGGCGCCATTGACTTCAATCTTTTTGAACAGCGGAAAACTGACGCCGAAGTTCAACTCGCAGAACTCGGAAATCGCCCCTTCGTTGCCTGGCTCTTGCTTGCCGAACTGGTTACACGGAAAACCCAGCACCACCAGACCTTGATCCTTGTAGGTCTGCCACAACTCTTCAAGGCCTTTGTACTGCGGGGTGAAGCCGCATTTGCTCGCGGTATTGACCACCAACACGGCCTTGCCGGCGAAATCCGCCAGGGTCTTTTGCTCACCCTTGATTGTGGTGCAAGGGATGCTCAGCAGGTTGTCGCTCATGGTTCGGACTCTAAATGAGGGAAGATGAGACAAACATAGCGAGCAATTGAATTGCGTGCAATTTAAATATCCGAAGGGCGATCATCGGATCGCCCATTGGCTTATTACCCGCGGGGTACCAGGTCCAGGCACACCGAGTTGATGCAATAACGCAGGCCGGTCGGCGGCGGGCCGTCCGGAAACACGTGCCCCAGGTGAGCATCGCATTTGGCGCAGACCACTTCGGTGCGGATCATGCCGTGGCTGACGTCACGGATCTCGACCATGGCGCTGTCACCGATCGGTGCATAAAAGCTCGGCCAGCCGCAGCCGGAGTCGAATTTGGTCTTGGAATCAAACAGCGGCTCGTTGCAGCAGATGCAGTGGTAAATGCCGTCGACCTTGCTGTCGTTGTATTTGCCGGAGAACGGCCGTTCGGTGCCTTTGAGGCGGCAAACGTTGTACTGCTCCGGATCGAGCATCGCCCGCCATTCTTCCAGGGTTTTTTCCAACTTTTCCATCATCACACCTCAGCAGTTGAAAAAGCCCGATCTGTACCTTTTCCACGGATCGGGCGGCACGTATGATTGCGCCTCGTCAAACGCCAGTCTGGCAGCCAGACCACGCGCATTCAAACGGATTTATGGGTGCTGCCTCTCAAGGCGCCAGGCCTGTGTGAATACGCAGGATTCCCAGCACGGTCGTTCATACGCCGCCTGGATCGTTCATTTTCAGGAACACATCGCCATGCAGGTCAGCAAATCGAACAAGCTCGCCAACGTCTGCTACGACATTCGCGGCCCAGTGCTCAAGCACGCCAAACGCCTGGAAGAGGAAGGCCATCGCATCCTCAAGCTGAACATCGGCAACCCGGCGCCTTTTGGTTTCGAAGCGCCGGATGAAATCCTTCAGGACGTCATCCGCAACCTGCCGACCGCCCAGGGTTACAGCGACTCCAAGGGCCTGTTCAGCGCCCGCAAGGCCGTGATGCAGTACTACCAGCAAAAGCAGGTAGAAGGCGTCGGCATTGAAGACATCTATTTGGGCAACGGCGTTTCCGAGCTGATCGTGATGTCGATGCAGGCCCTGCTCAACAACGGCGACGAAGTGCTGGTGCCGGCCCCGGACTACCCGCTGTGGACCGCCGCGGTGAGCCTGTCGGGCGGCAACCCGGTGCATTATCTGTGCGACGAGCAGGCCAACTGGTGGCCGGATCTGGCCGACATCAAGGCCAAGATCACTCCGAACACCAAAGCACTGGTGATCATCAACCCGAACAACCCGACCGGCGCGGTGTATTCGAAAGAAGTCCTGCTGGGCATGCTGGAACTGGCTCGTCAGCACAACCTGGTGGTTTTTTCCGACGAAATCTACGACAAGATTCTGTACGACGATGCCGTGCACATCTGCACGGCTTCCCTGGCGCCAGACCTGCTGTGCCTGACGTTCAACGGTCTGTCCAAGTCTTATCGCGTCGCGGGTTTCCGTTCCGGCTGGATCGCCATTTCAGGCCCTAAACACCACGCCCAGAGCTACATCGAAGGCATCGACATGCTGGCCAACATGCGCCTGTGTGCCAACGTGCCGAGCCAGCATGCGATCCAGACCGCGCTCGGTGGCTATCAGAGCATCAATGATCTGGTATTGCCCAACGGACGACTGTTGGAACAGCGCAATCGTACCTGGGAACTGCTCAACGACATTCCCGGCGTGAGCTGCGTCAAGCCAATGGGCGCGCTGTATGCGTTCCCACGGATCGACCCGAAAGTCTGCCCGATCCATAACGACGAGAAATTCGTGCTCGACCTGCTGCTGTCGGAGAAGCTGCTGGTGGTGCAAGGCACCGCCTTCAACTGGCCATGGCCGGACCACTTCCGTGTGGTGACCCTGCCGCGCGTGGACGACCTGGACATGGCCATCGGACGTATCGGCAACTTCCTCAAGTCCTATCGCCAGTAACCTGCCTGTCACCGTGCGACGCTTGCGCAAGTCGCACGGTGATTGATTCAGCAACATTTTTTTGCGCCCTGCCGAACATCGCTTCTTCAATCGCTGACTGATGACTCGTTGAGTGCTCGCGTCTAACAACGGCGGGGCTTACGACGTTAATTGGCTTACAAACGCTTCCCGCATCGACGTCGGAAATGCCCTTCAAGCAGCTAGACTGTTGCCGTAGGACACAGTTTGAAATAGTCACCCGGTTGAATAGCCCGGGTCAGCACCTTATATACCCCGCAGTACGCTACATCTTTAGCATGAGGAGATTTCTACAACCATGATGCGCATCCTGCTGTTTTTGGCCACTAACCTGGCGGTCGTGCTGATTGCCAGCATCACCCTGAGCCTTTTCGGCTTCAACGGGTTCATGGCGGCCAACGGGGTTGATCTCAACCTCAATCAGCTGCTGATTTTCTGTGCGGTCTTTGGTTTCGCCGGTTCGCTGTTCTCGCTGTTCATCTCCAAGTGGATGGCGAAGATGAGCACCAGCACCCAAATCATCAGCCAGCCGCGCACACGTCACGAGCAATGGCTGCTGCAAACCGTCGAGCAATTGTCCCGGGAAGCCGGGATCAAGATGCCCGAAGTCGGTATTTTCCCGGCCTACGAGGCGAACGCCTTTGCCACCGGCTGGAACAAGAACGACGCGTTGGTCGCGGTCAGCCAAGGGCTGCTCGAGCGTTTCTCGCCAGATGAAGTGAAGGCCGTTCTGGCCCACGAAATCGGCCACGTAGCCAATGGCGACATGGTCACCCTGGCATTGGTCCAGGGCGTGGTGAACACCTTCGTGATGTTCTTCGCACGGATCATCGGCAACTTTGTCGACAAGGTGATCTTCAAGAACGAAGAAGGCCAGGGCATCGCCTACTACGTGGCAACCATCTTCGCCGAACTGGTTCTGGGCATTCTGGCCAGCGCCATCGTCATGTGGTTCTCGCGTAAACGCGAATTCCGTGCAGACGAAGCCGGTGCTCGCCTGGCCGGCACCGCCGCAATGATCGGCGCCCTGCAACGCCTGCGTGCGGAACAGGGGCTGCCGGTGCACATGCCGGAC
>NZ_JBBWCB010000070.1:0-30875 GCF_039888995.1 Pseudomonas rossensis
TCGCCCGGGGTTTCACTCCGTCACTGTCCGCCATCGGTGATGCCGCGCCGCTGTACCTGGCCATCGGTATTCTCGGGGCCACGGTGATGCCGCATAACTTGTACCTGCACACCTCCATCGTGCAGACCCGGATGATCGGCAAGGACATGGCCAGCAAGCAGGACGCGGTGAAACTGGCGCGCATCGACACCATCGGCTCCCTGGCGCTGGCGTTGCTGGTCAACGCGGCCATCCTGATCCTCGCCGCGGCGGCGTTCCACAAGACTGGGCATACCGACGTTGTGGACATCCAGGACGCTTATCACCTGCTCGACCCGTTGGTGGGCGGGGCGCTGGCCAGTGTGTTGTTTGGCGTCGCGTTGCTGGCTTCGGGTCAGAGCTCGACCTTCACCGGGACCATCGCCGGGCAAGTGATCATGGAGGGCTTCCTGAACCTGCGGATTCCTTGCTGGCAACGGCGATTGCTCACGCGCGGGCTGGCGCTGATCCCGGCGTTCATTGGCGTCTGGCTGATGGGCGACAATGCGATCGGCAAGCTGCTGGTGTTGAGTCAGGTGGTGTTGAGTCTGCAATTGCCGTTTGCGTTGTATCCACTGATTCGCATGACCAACGATCACAGGCTCATGGGGCCGTTGGTGAATCGGTGGCCGACGCGGGTGCTGGCGTGGGGGTTGTTTGGGGTGATCAGCGGGGCGAATAGCTGGTTGATCTTGCAGTTTTTGGTGTGAAATCCTTAAAAGATCGCAGCCCCGTTCAAACGCCTCAACGATAAAGTCGGTAAACACCCGAGTCTTGGCCGGCATCAACGTCCGGCTCGGGTAATACAGCGAAATCGGCCCCGCGTCGGCATGCCAATCGGGCAGCAGGCGCACCAGTTCGCCACGCTGGATATTCGCCAGCACATCCGGCAACACCAGCAGTGTCACGCCCAAGCCGAGTATCGCCGCTTCGCGCATGGCGGCCGGGTCATTGAGCACAATGTGTTCGTTCAGATTGGCCGGTGCTTCGTTGCCCGCGCCATCATGCATCAGCCATTGGCGAATCCGCCCGGTGCGGGTGCCGCGCATCACAATGCCGGTGTGTCCGGACAGGTCTGCCGGACTGTCGGGCAGGCTGCGTCCTGCGAGGTAGGCGGGGGAGGCGACCGCCACGACATGCGCCGCCGCCAACGTCTGCGACACTACCCCGGGTGTCAACTTGAAACCGCCGCCAATGGCCGCGTCATATCCCTCCGCAATCAAATCCACAGGGCGGTTTTCGAAGTGCCATTCCGGGCGAATCAGCGGGTAGCGCGTCAGGAACGCTGGCAGCAGCGGCAAGATATGACCGATGCCAAACGTCGGCGCCAGACTGACCTTGAGCACGCCCGCCGGCTCGCCTTGGTCGCTGCTCACCGCGCTGATTGCTGTCTGTAACGCTTCCAGATTGCCGCCGATACTCGTCAGAAAGCGTTCCCCGGCTTCGGTCAGGGACAGCTTGCGGGTCGAGCGCTGGAACAGTCGCACGCCGATGTTGCGTTCGAGCATGGCCAAGAGCACTGTCGCGTCAAGGCATTGAAGTGGTGATCGCCAACAGCCGTGGGCCGCAAAGCCTGGCCTCGCTGGTGGCAGAACTCGGGCCAACGGCGCGTGCAGGAACCCGCGAGGAGGCCGCCGCACAAGCTATCGTGTTGGTTGCGGTCAACTGGTCGAAGTTGCCGACCGCGCTCGCCGGTCTGCCGGATTTTGGCGGGCGGATTGTCATCGACGCCAACAACTCAATTGAGGCGCCGTCGTTCAAGGCCGTGGATTTGCAGGGGCGAATGTCCAGCGAAGTGTTTGCCGAATGGGTGCCCGGTGCGCGGGTGGTGAAGGCGTTCAATCACCTTCAGGCGCGTTTTCTGGAAAGCGATCCGGCGGCGGACGGTGGGCGACGGGTGCTGTTTCTCTCGGGTGATGATGCCGATGCGAAAGCTCAAGTGGCGGCGCTGATCGAACAGCTGGGCTTCTTCGGGATTGATCTGGGGGAATTGAGCGTCGGGGCGCGGCTGGTGCAGTTTCCAGGCGGTCCGCTGCCGGTGGTGAATCTGGTGAAATTTGCCTGAAGCCTCGTCCACCAAGCTGCTACAAAGGTGCATTGCGGGAGAAATTACGTAACTGACTGATATAACCCGGTGCGACGTAAGTCGCACCGGGTGTTTTGCCAGACGGCGAACGGATATTCGTGGGTCCCCGCGCCGTCTGTTGAACGCTTTACGTCCGTTCGATCGCCAGTGCCACGCCCTGACCACCACCGATGCACAGGGTGGCGAGGCCTTTCTTGGCGTCACGCTTGATCATTTCATGCAGCAGAGTCACCAGTACTCGGCAACCCGACGCACCGATCGGGTGGCCCAGGGCGATAGCGCCGCCGTTGACGTTGACCTTGTTCAGGTCCCATTCCAGATCCTTGGCCACGGCCAGGGATTGTGCGGCAAAGGCTTCGTTGGCTTCGATCAGGTCCAGTTGATCGATGGACCAGCCGGCCTTGTCCAGGCAACGACGAGTCGCGCTGACCGGGCCGATGCCCATGATCGCCGGGTCGACGCCCGCATTGGCGTAAGCCGCGATTTTCGCCAGCACGGGCAGGCCGAGGGCCTTGGCCTTTTCCGCGCTCATCAGGATCACGGCGGCGGCACCGTCGTTCAGGGAGGAGGCGTTACCAGCGGTCACCGAACCGTCCTTCTTGAAGGCCGGTTTCAGTTTGCCCAGTGCTTCAGCGGTGGTGCCTGCTCGAGGTTGTTCGTCAACCTGGAAGGCGACCGGATCGCCCTTGCGCTGAGGAATCAGGATCGGCGTGATCTCATCGGCAAAACGCCCGGCTTCGATGGCGGCCGTGGCTTTTTGCTGCGAGGCCGCGGCGAAGGCGTCTTGTTGCTCGCGAGTCAGGCTGTACTTCTCGGCCAGGTTCTCTGCGGTGATGCCCATGTGGTAATCGTTGAACGCATCCCACAGGCCGTCGCTGATCATGGTGTCGACGATTTGCGCGTGACCCATGCGCAGGCCGGTGCGGGCGCCGGGCATGACGTAATTGGACAGGCTCATGTTTTCCTGGCCGCCGGCAATGATCACGTCGGCATCGCCGCAACGAATCGCCTGAGTGGCCAGGTGCAGCGCTTTCAGGCCCGAGCCGCAAACCTTGTTCAGGGTCATCGCAGGCACGGTAAATGGCAGGCCAGCCTTGATGGCGGACTGGCGCGCAGGGTTTTGCCCGGCGCCGGCGGTCAACACCTGGCCCATGATCACTTCATCGACTTCAGCTACGTCCAGACCGGTTTGCGCCAGCAACTGACGGATCACCGCGGCACCGAGATCAACCGCGGACACGTTGGCCAGGGCACCCTGGAAACTGCCGATGGCGGTGCGGGTGGCGGCGACAATGACGACTTCTTGCATGGAATGATTCCTCACTGGGCAGCGAACTGCATTTCCGGAACGTGATCCGGCACGATCAGTTTACCGGCGGTCTTGGCGACAATCTCCTCGACGCTGACGCCCGGTGCACGTTCTTTGAGAATGAACGCGCCGTTTTCGATTTCAAGGTAAGCCAGGTCAGTCAGCACGCGCTTGATGCACCCGGCGCCGGTCAACGGCAGGCTGCATTTGGACAACAGCTTGGACTCACCGTCCTTGGACGCGTGGGTCATGATGACGATGATATTGTCTGCGCCGGCCACCAAGTCCATGGCGCCGCCCATGCCCTTGACCAGTTTGCCGGGAATCATCCACGAGGCGATGTTGCCTTGCACGTCTACTTCAAAGGCGCCCAGCACAGTCAGGTCGACATGACCACCGCGGATCATCGCGAAGGACTCGGCCGAGGAAAAGATCGACGCGCCGATACGCGCGGTCACCGTTTGTTTGCCGGCGTTGATCATGTCGGCATCGATGGTTTCTTCAGTAGGAAACGGGCCCATGCCCAGCAGGCCGTTTTCCGACTGCAGCATGACTTCCATGCCTTCGGGAATGTAGTTGGCGACCAGGGTCGGAATGCCGATGCCCAGGTTCACGTAAAAGCCGTCCTGCATTTCGCGGGCGACGCGTTGAGCCATTTGTTCGCGGGAAAGTGCCATTGTTGTTATTCCTTCATTCGGTCCGGGGGCAGGGGATCACTTACGCACGGTGCGCTGTTCGATGCGCTTCTCGAACGTGCCGCAAATGACCCGGTCGACGTAGATGCCAGGGGTGTGGATCTGCGCCGGGTCCAGCTCGCCGGGCTCGACGATTTCTTCGACTTCGACCACGGTGATCTTGCCGGCAGTGGCGGCCAGCGGGTTGAAGTTCTGGGCGGTGTGGCGGTAGATGACGTTGCCGAAATGGTCGGCTTTCCAGCCTTTGACGATGGCGAAGTCACCGGTGATGGATTCTTCCATCAGGTACTGGCGGCCATGGAATTCGCGGACTTCCTTGCCGTCGGCAACGGGAGTGCCGACGCCGGTGGCGGTGAAGAACGCCGGGATGCCGGCGCCGCCTGCGCGCATTTTTTCGGCGAGGGTGCCTTGGGGGGTCAGGACTACTTCGATGGCGCCGCTGAGCAGTTGCTCCTCGAACATTTTGTTCTCGCCGACGTAGGACGCCACCACCTTGCGGATCTGCCGGTCTTCCAGCAGCACGCCGAGGCCGAAACCGTCGACGCCGCAGTTGTTGGAAACCACGGTGAGGTCGCGAGTGCCTTTGCGCTTGATCTCGGCGATCAGGTTTTCCGGGATCCCGCACAGGCCGAAGCCGCCGGCGATCACGGTCATGCCGTCTTCAAGACCTGCCAGAGCTTCCTCGTAGGAACTCACGCGCTTGTCGAAACCTGCCATATGCACCTCTTTTATTCTTTGTGGGCGGCTGGCTAGCCGTATGGGATGGAGTGTCTCGCCGCAGTATTCATTTGTTAAGTTGATTTTTAAGGTTGATTGATAGATAAAACTCACCAATCAATCCTGTGGGAGCGAGCCTGCTCGCGAATGGAGCGCCTGCGCTCATTACTGGAGCAATTCGAACATGACAGTCAAGCAGATCAGGGCATTTTTGGCCGTGGCCCAGAGTTTGAGTTTTGCCGTGGCCTGCGAGCGGTTGCACCTGTCGCAATCGGCCTTGAGCCTGACCATCAAGGCGCTGGAGGAGGGGCTGGGCGGGCGCCTGTTCACCCGCAATACACGCAATGTCGCGCTGACCGCGGAAGGCGAGTCGCTGGTGCCACTGGCGCGTCGTCTGATTGCCGACTGGGACAATGCCGAGGATGAGCTGCGCCAACGCTTTACCCTCCAGCGCGGTCGCGTGACGCTGGCGGCGATGCCCTCATTTGCCGGCAACCTGCTGCCGCCGATCCTGAAAACCTTCCGCGCGCGCTATCCCAAGGTCAACGTCACGGTGAACGACGTGATCAACGAGCAGGTGCTGGAGATGGTGCGTGATCGGCAGGTTGAGCTGGGGGTGGCGTTTGAACCGACTCAGAGTTCATCACTGGCATTCACGCCGTTGTACATGGATCGGTTTGTGGCCGTTGTGCCGAAGGATTCTCCTTTTGCCGAACGGGATGACATCGATTGGCAGACCTTGCTCAAGGAACCGTTCATCACCTTGCAGCGACCGTCCACGGTGCGGGTGATGCTCGAAGAACACTTGCAGGCGCGCGGGATGAAATTGCCGGTGGAGTTTGAGAGCCATCAATTGGCGACGGTGGGGCGGATGGTGGCCAGCGGGTTGGGGGTTAGCGCGGTGCCGGCGTTGTGTGTCGGGCAGATGCTGGAACTGGGTGCGCGGTGCATTACCTTGCGCGATCCGGTGGTGGAGCGGGCGATCGGGGTGTTGACCAAGCCAGGGATTGAGCTGTCGGCAGCGGCTCAGGCGTTGTTCGACATCCTCAAAGAAGAAAACCTCGGCCAGCGCCTTTCTGCGCGATGAAACACAATACCCTGTGGGAGCGGGCTTGCCCGCGATGGCGGTGTGTCAGTCGACGAATATGTTGGATATGCAGGCCTCATCGCGGGCAAGCCCGCTCCCACAGGGTTTTGGGTTGATCAGGATGAGAGGTGTTGAGCCAGTAAGGGCAAAAGCCGCTCACACGAGGCTTCTATTTTCAGATCAAGGATGTCATCCGCCCGAGTCTTCCCCAGATTAATCGCAATCAACGGTTTCCCCTGATCCGCCACCGCCCGGCATAACCGAAACGCCGAATACGCCATCAACGAAGACCCGACCACCAGCAACCCCGCCGCCTTTTCGACCGCCGCCATTGCTTTGGCCGCCGTCGCCTGCGCCACGTTCTCGCCAAAAAACACCACATCTGGCTTCATCCGCTCACCCGCGCAATGCGGGCAATGCGGCACCTGAAACCTCGCTTCAAAAGCCGCGTCGAGCAGGGTATCGCCATCCGGTGCCTGCACCGCGTCCACCCCGGCCAGGTATGGATTCTGCGCTTCCATCAATTGCTGGATCGAATCCCGTTCGCTGCGTTTTCCGCAGTCCAGGCACAACACCCGGTGCAGGCTGCCGTGAAGTTCGATGACGTCATGGCTGCCGGCCTGGTCGTGCAGGGTGTCGACGTTTTGAGTGATCAACCCGCTGATCTGCTGCGAACTTTGCAAACTGGCCAAGGCCTCGTGGGCCACGTTCGGCTGGGCCTGGCGCACCCGCGGCCAACCGAGCATCGCCCGCGCCCAATAGCGACGCTGGGATTCGGGGGCGGAGAGAAACTCCTGATACATCATCGGTTGCCGGCCACGCCGCACGCCCTGGTTGTCGCGGTAGTCCGGAATGCCCGACGGAGTGCTGATGCCGGCGCCGGTCAGGACCACAAACGGCTGCTCGGCCATTAACTGCTGAAGGTGGTCGAGTTGTTCGCGGATGAGGTTGTCGAGCATGTTCAACACTCCGGGGGGGCTGTAGGAGCTGCCGCAGGCTGCGATCTTTTGATCTTGATTTGACGATGCTCAAATCGCTGAAGATCAAAAGATCGCAGCCTGCGGCAGCTCCTACAGTAGACCGTCAGCCGTCAGCCGTCAGCCGTCAGTGGTGTTTACTTACGCGCCTCCAAAATCAGGTTGAACGGTGTTTCCGTAGCCCGCCGGAACGTCTTGAACCCCGCCTCGGTGAAGACCTTGCGCAGCCGCGCCTCGCCAGCCTGGGCGCCGAGCCCGAGGCCGACTTCCTGGGACAGCGAGTTCGGGGTGCAGATGAAGGTCGAAGCGGCGTAGAACAAGCGGCCAACCGGGGTGACGTTGTCGTCGAGCGAGTCATTGGCGAACGGTTCTACCAGCAGCACCGTGCCGTCCGGTTTCAGTGCGTCATAAGCGTGCCGCGCCGCGCCCACCGGGTCGCCCATGTCGTGCAGGCAGTCGAAGTAGCAGACCAGGTCATAGTCGTCGCCGGGGAAGCTTTTTGCCGTGCCCTGGAAGAACCGCGCACGTCCAGACACGCCACCGGCTTCAGCGCGCTGGGTGGCGACGGTGACGGAGGGCGCGTGGTAGTCGAAACCGACGAACCGCGAATCCGGAAACGACTGGGCCATGATCACGGTGGATGCGCCGTGGCCGCAGCCGATATCCGCCACTTTGGCGCCAGCCTCCAGTTTGGCGACCACGCCTTCGAGCGCCGGTAGCCATTCGGCGACCAAGTGCGCTTTATAACCTGGCCGGAAGAACCGCTCCGTGCCGCTGAACATGCACGGATGGTGATCGCCCCAGGCGAGGGCACCGTCGCCGCGCATGGCGTTGACCAGTTTGTCCTTGTCATGGAAAAACGATGCAACCACCCCGACGCCCCCCGCGATATAGACCGGTGAGTCTTCGATCGCCAGTGCCAGGGCCTGCTCTTCGGGCAGGCGGAACTGGCCGTCGCGGTGTTCCATGTAACCGGAAGCGGCGTGGGCGCTGAGCCATTCGCGCAGCAGGCGGGGGTTGCAGCCGGTTTTGTCAGCGAGGGCTTCCGGGGTGACTGGCTGACTGTCGGCCATGGCCCGGTACAGTCCGAGCTCTTCGCCGAGGATGACGTTGGCGAGCATCGCCGCGCCGCCCATGTCGTTCACCAATTTGCCCATGAAATCATTGAGTCTGGCCTCGTCCATCACGTGTGCTCCTTCAGCAGGATCACAGTCCAGAGGCCTTGTTTTTCGAGGCGTTCACCTCTGGACGGTGGTCGTGGGAATGAACAGGACGATAACCACGCCCTGCGTGCATTTAGTTTAGTTCGGGGGCCGTGCAGCGCTTCTTTGAGCGACGAAAGCTCATTTCCCTGACTGACACTGGCCCCTGTGGGAGCGGGCTTGCCCGCGATGGCGGTGTGTCAGGCGACAAATATGTTGGGTCTGTCGGCCTCATCGCGGGCAAGCCAGCTCCCACAGGGACGCATGTACCCCACTGTATCTAACCGGCCTCCCGATACAGTGCCTGCTAACTCAGGGCTACTGCCGAACACAGGCGAGATACAAACCTGCGATTAACTGCGTAGGCCATTTGGCACCGTGCTGGATCGCATCGGCATTGGCCATCTGGTGCGCGAGAAGTACGACCTGGCTTAACGCGCAACGGCGGGTCTGTACCACAGTGTGTACAGACCCGCTTGCGATACAACTGCTGCGATTTTCTGCTGGAGCGGAACACAAACCCGATACACCCTTTCGGTTAACTGTGATTCCGTCCTGATAATCATTGAGATCGACATCATGCAGACCCCCATCACATCAGCGAAGGCGACCGTCGGGCTCGGTTTGCGTCGCGGTTTAATGAAGGACCTTCAGGCAGCCCGTGTGGGCGATTTCGATTTTCTGGAAGTCGCGCCGGAAAACTGGATCGGCATCGGTGGCGCTCATGTTCATGCGCTGCGTGCCCTGGCCGAGCGTTATCCGTTGTCCTGTCATGGCTTGTCACTGTCATTGGGCGGCCCGGCACCGCTGGACGTCGGGTTTCTGCAGGAAGTCCGGGTTTTCCTCGATCACTACAACGTGCCGCTGTACAGCGAACATTTGAGCTACTGCAGCGATGACGGTCACCTTTACGACCTGCTGCCGCTGCCCTTTACCGAAGAAGCGGTGCATCACGTCGCCGCGCGAATTCGCCAGGCACAGGACATTCTCGGTCGGCGCCTGGCGGTGGAAAACGTCTCCTACTATGCCGCGCCACAACAGGATATGGACGAGCTGACCTTCACCAACGCGGTGCTGCGCGAAGCCGATTGCGACCTGCTGCTGGACGTCAACAACGTTTACGTCAACTCGATCAATCACGGTTTCGAGCCGCAGACCTTTCTGGCGGGCATCGATTCGGGCCGGGTGGTGGCCATGCACGTGGCTGGACACTGCGATGAGTCCGACACCTTGAAAATCGACACCCACGGCGCTTCGGTCAAACCGGTGGTCTGGTCGTTGCTGGCTGAGGCTTACGCTCGCTTCGGCGCGCAGCCGACGCTGCTGGAACGGGATTTCAACTTTCCGGCATTTTCCGAACTGGTGGCCGAATTGCAGACCATTCGCCGCCTGCAAACCGAGGGGGTGAACCGTGGATAAGCCGAGCCTGTTTGAGCAGCAAAACACCCTGGGCCTTTACCTGCGCGATCCCGATCATTGCGCGCCACCGGCCGGGATGGACGTGACACGGGCGCAGGTTTACCGCGACCTGATTTTCGCGAACCTGTCGTCGTTGCTCAGCGGGACTTTTCCGGTGCTGATCAAGATTCTCGGTGATGAACACTGGCGTTCACTGGTACGGATTTTCCTGCGCGACTACCGCGCGCACACGCCGAAATTCGGCGAGATCGCCAAGGAGTTTGTCGAGTTCCTGGCCTCGGAACCGCAAGCGTTGGCCGAAGGGGCATCGCCGCCGTTCATGGTGGAGCTGGCGCATTACGAGTGGATCGAGATGGCGTTGCAGCAGTCCGAGGCCGAACCGTTGCCGCTGAGCGATGCCGGGTTGTTGCTGGACCGACCGTTGCAGGTTTCGCCGCTGGCCTGGCCGTTGGCGTATGCCTGGCCGGTGCAGTTGGTGGGGCCGGATTATCAACCGGAGACAGCGCCGGCTCAGCCAGCGTTGCTGCTGGTGCGTCGGGCTGAGGACTGGAGTTTGAAGTTTTCTGCGCTGAGCACGTTGGCCTGGCGGTTGTTGCAGCGGATTGAGGAATTTCCTCAACTCGACGGGCGTGAGCAGCTGGAAGGATTGGCGGTGGAGGCGGGGATGGCTGGGTCGCCGGAGTTTATGGACACTGGGGCGGTGTTGTTGCGGCAGATGCATGAAGAGGGGGTGGTAGGCTACTGAAAACACCACCAATCCCCTGTGGGAGCGAGCTTGCTCGCGATGGCGGCGGGCCAGGCAACATCCTTGTCAACTGAAAAACCGCTATCGCGAGCAAGCTCGCTCCCACAAGGATCTACTTTGTTCTTGAGTTAGTGTCAGGTCTGGGGAATCAGGCTTTGCTGGCAATCCAGCACTAACCGCGCACCGCCGAGTTCACTAGTACCGACTTCAAGCGCAAACCCATGCAAGCTCACAATCGCCGCAACGATCGACAGCCCCAGCCCGAACCCGCTTTTCTGATTACCACTATCGGCACGATAAAAGCGCTGGAACACTGCCTCCCGCTCTGCCTCCGGAATCCCGGACCCCGAATCAAGCACTTCGATCCGCGTACGCCCACTCTCATTGACCCCCCGCAAAATCACCTCGCCACCCGGCGGCGTAAATTTGATCGAGTTGCTCAGCAAATTCGCCACCGCCTCAAACAACAACGCTCGATCACCGTTCAGCGAAGGCAACGACTCCGGCAGTTGCAGTTGAAAAACCAGTTCGCCTTCTTCCGCCAATGGCAGATAGAAGTCGTGCAGCTCTTGCAACAACGGCACCGGATCCATCTGTACAAAACCCGAGCGGCGCTGACGATCTTCCAGCTCGGAAATCCGCAGCAACCCTCGAAAGCGCGCCATCAAGGTGTCCGCTTCACCGAGCACTGAGTCCAGTTGCACCGCCAGCGTCGAACCCTCATCAGCCTGTTGCTGAATCCGGTACAGCTGCGCCCGCAGGCGCGTCAGCGGCGTGCGCAGGTCGTGGGCAATGTTGTCGCAGACGCCCTTGACCTCGTTCATCAAGCGTTCAATACGTTCGAGCATGGCGTTGACGATGGCAGCGAGCATGTCCAGCTCATCGCGGCGATTGGACAATGGCAGACGGCGGGTCAGGTCGCCGGCGACGATGGCCTCGGCGCTGGCCTGAATCCCGCGTATTCGCCGCAGAGGCCGGCGGCGCAACAGGTGCCAACCGGCGATGCCCGGAAGGACCGTCAAGGTCACGCCCCAGAACAACGCGTGGAGGATGATTCGAGTGACGGCGAACAACGAACCGTTGTCCCGCACCAGGATCAGCCAGCGGCCGTCCTTGGTCTGGGTCGCCACCGCGTCGCAGCTGTCGGCGGGCAGGGTCGGGTCGTCGGAATCGGCGCAGTCGCTGAGCATGTGAATCTTGCCATCCAGCGGCAGGCCTTCGGGCATGTGGCGCAGCGCACCGCTGAGGTAGCGGTGCTGAGTATCGAACAGGCCATAAGCGTCGATGCCGCGAATGTCGAAGGTCATGCTGACGGCGAGGGCGTCGGCCAATTGTTCGCCCTGAAAGTGCGAAAACAAATGCTGACGTTGCATCAGCGAGTGTTTGGCCAGGTTGTCCAGGTAGGCGGAAACCTCGTAGTACATGACCCCCATGAGAATCCCGCTCCAGAGCACGAACAGCGAACTGTAGAGCGCCAGCAAACGGCTGCTGGAAGAGCGCCAGCCGTTAGAGGGGTTCGGCAATGACATAACCCGAGCCTCGCACGGTTCGAATCAGTGGGACATTGCCTGGCGGGTCGATCTTTTTGCGCAGCCGGCCGATGTGCACGTCGATCAGGTTGGTGCCGGGGTCGAAGTGGTAACCCCAGACCTCTTCGAACATCATCATCCGCGACAGAATCTGCCCGGTGTTGCGCATCAGGAATTCCAGCAACTTGTACTCGGTCGGCAGCAGCGTCAGCAGTTGACCGTCGCGGCTGGCTTCATGGCTGATCAGGTTCAACTCCAGATCCGCCACCCGCAACGTGGTGGCCTGGGCGGTCACGGTGTTCTGGCGGCGCAGCAGGACTTCGACCCGGGCGGCCATTTCATCGGTGGCGAACGGTTTGGTCAGGTAATCGTCACCGCCCGCGCGCAAGCCGCGCACACGCTCATCGACGTCGGAGAGGGCGCTGATCATCAGAATCGGCGTGGCCACGCCCATGGTCCGCAGCGTGGTGACAATCGCCAGACCATCGAGCTCGGGCAGCATGCGGTCGAGGGTGATCAGGTCGTAGTTGCCGCTGACCGCGCGCGCAAGACCTTCGCGGCCGTTGTCGACCCAATCCACGTCGAGGCCATGGCTGCTCAATTCGGCGACGATTTCCCGGGCGGTCACGGCGTCGTCTTCGATGGTCAAGATGCGGGTCATAGGGCGGGCCTGATTAGGAGTACTCAACGTTGAGCGGCATTTTGCCAAGAAATGATGGCAGGCTTTCTAAATAAAATTTCATGTGAATCGAAAAGATCGCAGCCTTCGGCAGCTCCTACATTCGATCGCGTTCTAGATGTAGGAGCTGCCGAAGGCTGCGATCTTTTGATTTTTCCATTGAAAACCCCGCTCTCGGTCAACAATGCATAAAACCCGCCGCAACAGACAGTTCCTTGCAATTTGCATGGCCATTGGAAGTTCAAACTTTATAAGTGATTGAAAACCAGCAATTTACTTAAAGTTGGCGACTGGCACGGTGACTGCATTTCCTCCGTTGAAGAGTTGTAACACCATCTTTCCTGCCTGGAGCGATATAACAATGAATAGATCCTCTGATGGTTTCTATCCTGCCTTCGAAGAAACGAGCACGCTCTCTGGCGTGTCCTGGGGGGCGATCTTCGCGGGGGCCGCTGCGGCGGCGGCGTTGTCGTTGATTCTCGTGCTGCTCGGCTTTGGCCTGGGTTTTTCGGCGGTGTCGCCGTGGGCCAATGAAGGGGTGAGCGCCAAGGGCCTCGGCATTTCAACGATTGTCTGGCTGGCCGCTACGCAAATCGTGGCTTCCGGGCTTGGCGGTTACATCGCCGGTCGTCTGCGGGTGAAGTGGGCTTACATGCACGGTGATGAGGTTTACTTCCGTGACACCGCCCATGGTTTTCTCGCCTGGTGCGTGGCGACGCTGGTGACGGCGACGCTGGTGGTCGGCTCGGTCAGCAGCATTGTCGGCGGTGGCGTGCAGGCCGGGGCGAGTGTAGTCGGTGGCGCCGCGAGTGCCGCGACGCTGGCGGCGGGTACCGCGGCAAGCACTACCAGCAGTGACCCGTACGGTTACTTTGTCGACAGCCTGTTCCGCGATGATCGCCCGACTGCGGTCAGTGATGACGCCGTTCATGGCACCGTGACCCGCATCTTCGTGCGCAGCCTGAGCAACGACGGTCAGCTGGCTGCTGAAGATCGCACCTACCTGGCGCAATTGGTCGCCCAACGGACCAACCTCACTCAAGCGGACGCTGAACGTCGCGTTGATGAAGTGTATGCCCGCACTCAAAAAGCCGTGGCCGACGCCAAGCTCGCCGCCAAACAAGCGGCCGACACCGCCGCCAAAGTCGCTGCCTGGACTTCGCTGTGGATGTTCATCGCGCTGCTGATTGGCGCGTTTTTCGCCAGCCTTGCTGCAACTTTCGGTGGTCGTCGTCGGGATGCGGTCGAGTACCTCGAAACCGACGCTTATGTATCCACCACTTCAGTACTTGTTCGTTAACCCAGGAGAACTCTCATGCGCTCACTACTGCTGCTCTTTCTTGGCATACCCATCCCGATCATCATCCTGATCGCTCTGTTCACCTGATACCACTGGGGCTCATGCCTCCGCCGCTTCTACTTTGGGTAGAAGCGGCGTTTTGCGGTTTTGGGGCGAAACAAGGTCAAAAGATCGCAGGCTGCGCCAGCTCCTACGGATGTATGCGGATCCCTGTAGGCGCTGGCGCAGCCTGCGATCTTTTGATCTTTAAACCATCATTCGATCGGTGTACTGACAAAATCCTCAAGCCCTTCGGCATACGCCGTAAACGCACTGATCTGTGGAAACCGATTCACATCCACCTGATCCGGCACCACCAGATTGGTGAAACTCCACGCCACCGCCAACGTAATCCCGTCTTGAGCAATCGTCCCATCAGTCTTCAGCGGCTGCATTTCCAGCTCCCGCTCCAGCGCCGAATAGGCGGCCGCCAATTGCCCTTCAACCCGCTCCACCCAGGGTTCAAACTGAATTTCCGCTGGCCGCAGGTTGCGTTCGTAGTAGAGCTGCACGGACTTTTCGCACGCCGCCAGCCCCAGGCCGATCAGGCGCAATGAGCGCAGGCGTTGATCGAGATCGTCGGGCATCAGGCTGTTGCCAGGACCGGCCAAGGCTTCCAGATAATCGATGATCAGCGTGGAGTCGATCAACACTTCACCGTCGTCGAGCACCAGGGTGGGCGCCTTGACCACCGGGTTGATCTGCTGGAATTGCTCGAAATGCCGAAACACCGAAACCGACTGGTGTTCCAGTGGGATGCCAAGGCGTTTGGCGGAGATGGCGACGCGCCGCACGTAGGGTGAATCCAGCATGCCGATCAGCTTCATTGAACCGCTCCTTCAGATGTCCATGTTGGACAACCTTAGCTGAGGTTCAGCGAGCTGGAAACGGCGTGCTGCTAATCCTCGAAGCCGACCTGTTCGTGAATCTCATCGACCTTCAATTCCAGCCGATAGGCCACGGCAATAAACAGCGCCTGGCACAAGCACAGTGTGGCACTCAGCGAACGGAAGGCAAACGAACTGCCTTCGTTGACCAGCAGCACGGTGTTGGCGCGCTTGGCCAGGGGCGAGAGGTTGCTGTCGGTGATGATCAGGGTTTTCGCCTGGTTGTGCTGGGCGATGCGCAGGCAGTGTTGGGTTTCCTTGCCGTAGGGCGTGAAGCTGATGGCGATCACCAGGTCATTGGCGCGCACGCTGCGCATCTGCTCGCGGTAGCTGCCGCCGAGCCCCGAGACCAGGTGGATGCGTTTGTTGGTGTGTTGCAGGTTGTAGACCAGGTAATCGGCCACCGCGAACGAACGACGCACCCCGACCACGTAGATGTTGTCGGCATTCACCACCAGGTCGACGGCCTTGTCGAAGGCCTGGTCATCGAGTTCCAGCCCCAGCCGTTCGATGCCCGACAGGGTCGCATTGATGCACTCGCGCGCCAGGTCGCCGCCGCTGGCCTTCTGCGACTTGTTGGCGATCATGCTGCGAATGCGCTGCTGGTAGTTCTGAACCGGCGTGGTCTTGTGGGTATAGGCCTCGCGGAACAGCGCCTGCATTTCGCTGAAGCCGCTGAACCCGAAACGCTGGGAAAACCGCACGATCGCCGACGGGTGCACTTCGCACTCGCGGGCGATGTCGCTGATGCGGTCGACCATGATCCGGTCGCTCTGCTGGCTCATGTAACTGGCGATGCGTTTGAGCTGCCGCGGCAGGCTTTCATATTCGTTGGTGATCAGCTGCAGCAGACGCTCGGCGTTGATCGGGGGGCTGGCGAGATCGCTGTCGGGCGTGCTCTCGGTCGTCGCCGGCTGATCGGTGCGGGTCATAAGGAATCCTTCTGGCTTGTTCTTATAGGGAGGACGGATGCCGTCATCCCCTGACAATAGGTTGGCTGTGCGCAGTCTACAGGGTAGGCCGGAATAAAATCTTGAGCTTGCGGTCAGTACGAGGTGTGCTGAAACGATGCACTGCCTCTGGAACACTTGTACCAAAGCTTATTGGAAAAAATATTCCACGTAAAAATTATTTGGAATAATTATTGATTGTTCGGTCCCGGACGTTTTAGTCTGCATCCACCAAGAGTGTTCGGCGCGGCCATCGCCCCGAACGCAGGCTGATAAAAATAACAGGAGCCAGCATGGGCCAGACTCGTTTTGCCAGTGGGCGTCAATTGGATCTGATTTGCCTGGGGCGCCTAGGCGTCGACCTCTATGCGCAGCAAGTCGGAGCGCGGTTGGAAGATGTTTCAAGCTTCGCCAAATACCTCGGCGGGTCGTCCGCCAACATCGCTTTCGGCACGGCTCGGCTGGGCCTGAAATCGGCGATGCTGAGCCGGGTAGGGGACGACCACATGGGCCGCTTCCTCGTAGAATCCCTGACCCGCGAAGGTTGCGACGTCACTGGCATCAAGGTCGATCCGGAACGCCTCACCGCCATGGTCTTGCTGGGCCTCAAGGATCGCGAAACCTTTCCTTTGGTCTTCTACCGTGAAAACTGTGCCGACATGGCACTGCGGGCCGAAGACATCAGCGAAGCCTTCATCGCCTCCAGCAAAGCCTTGCTGATCACCGGCACCCATTTCTCCACCGACGGCGTCTACAAGGCGAGCATCCAGGCGCTGGATTACGCCGAGAAGCACAACGTCAAACGGGTGCTGGACATCGACTATCGCCCGGTGCTCTGGGGTCTCGCCGGCAAGGCCGACGGCGAAACCCGTTTCGTCGCCGACCAGAACGTCAGCCAGCATGTGCAGAAAATCCTCCCGCGTTTCGACCTGATCGTCGGCACGGAAGAAGAATTCCTGATTGCCGGTGGCTCCGAGGATTTGCTCACCGCGCTGCGCAATGTTCGCCGCCTGAGCGATGCCACGTTGGTGGTCAAGCTCGGCCCGCAGGGCTGCACGGTGATTCACGGGGTGATCCCGGCACGTTTTGAAGACGGCGCCATTTACCCCGGCGTTCGGGTAGAAGTGTTGAATGTGCTGGGCGCCGGCGATGCCTTCATGTCGGGCTTCCTAGCCGGTTGGCTGGAGGATGCGAGCGACGAGCGCTGCTGCCAGTTGGCCAATGCCTGCGGCGGTCTGGTGGTGTCGCGCCATGCCTGCGCACCGGCAATGCCGACCCGTGCCGAACTCGACTATCTGTTCAACAGCCCGGTGCCGATTACCCGGCCGGATCAGGACGCGGTGTTGCAGCGTCTGCATCAGGTCAGCGTGCCGCGCAAACAGTGGAAGCAGCTGTTCATTTTTGCTTTCGACCATCGCGGGCAACTGGTGGAACTGGCGCACAAGGGCGGTCGCGACCTGAGCGCCATCGGCGAACTCAAGCAACTGTTTATCAAAGCCGTGGAGCGGGTCGAAGCCGATTTGCGCGAGCAAGGTATCGAGGCCGATGTCGGGCTGTTGGCCGATCAACGCTTCGGCCAGGACTCGCTGAACGCCGCCACCGGTCGCGGCTGGTGGGTGGCGCGTCCGGTGGAAGTGCAGGGTTCGCGGCCTTTGGCTTTCGAACATGGGCGCTCCATCGGCAGCAACCTGATTGCCTGGCCGCAGGAACAAATCATCAAGTGCCTGGTGCAATTTCACCCCGACGACGAACCGCTGCTGCGTCTGGAACAGGAAGCGCAGATCAAGGGTTTGTACCAGGCATCCCAGGTCAGCGGTCATGAGCTGCTGCTGGAAATCATCCCGCCCAAGGATCATCCCTCGACCCATCCGGACGTGCTGTACCGCGCCCTCAAACGCGTCTACAACCTGGGCATTTAGCCGGCGTGGTGGAAGATCGAAGCGCAGAGCGCCGAGGAGTGGAAACAACTCGACGAACTGATTCAAGAGCGTGATCCGTACTGCCGAGGCGTGGTGTTGCTGGGCCTGAATGCACCGGCAGCAGCACTGGCCGAAGGGTTTCAACAGGCCAGCCAGAGCCAGACTTGCCGCGGGTTTGCAGTCGGCCGAACGATTTTCCAGGAGCCGAGCCGCGCGTGGATGGCCGGTGAAATCGACGATGAGGCGCTGATCCGTCAGGTGCAGGGCACGTTCGTTGAACTGATCGATGCCTGGCGTACTGCCCGAAGCTGAACATTTTCAATGTGTGAACACTGAACCTGTGGGAGCGAGCTTGCTCGCGATAGCTGACTGACAGTCAACATTATTGGCGCCTGACACACCGCCATCGTCGGAACGCCGCCCGGAGCAAGCTCGCTCCCACAGGGTTTTGTGTCGCTCTTACTGGTTAGGTAAAACAATAAAAGGTGCAGCCATGCCCGCTATTCGAATTGGCATCAACCCGATCTCCTGGAGCAACGACGACCTGCCGTCCCTCGGTGGCGAGACGCCGCTGAGCACCGCCCTGAGCGAAGGCAAGGAAATCGGCTACGAAGGTTTCGAACTCAACGGCAAGTTCCCCAAAGACGCCAAGGGTGTCGGCGACGTGCTGCGGCCTTACGACCTGGCGCTGGTGTCCGGTTGGTATTCCAGCCGTCTGGCCCGTCGCTCGGTAGCCGAAGAAATCGACGCCATCGGCAGCCATGTCGAGCTGTTGGCGAAGAACGGCGCCAAGGTGTTGGTGTACGGTGAAGTCGCCGACTCCATTCAAGGCCAGCGCATTCCGCTGGTTGAACGCCCGCGTTTTCATACCGAACAGGCCTGGCAGGAATACGCCGACAAGCTCAGCGAACTGGCGCGCTTCACCTTGTCCCAAGGCGTGCGCCTCGCGTATCACCACCACATGGGCGCCTACGTCGAATCCCCGGCAGACATCGATAAATTGATGGCGTTGACCGGTAGTGAAGTCGGCCTGCTGTTCGATTCGGGCCATTGCTATATGGGTGGCGGCGAACCGTTGCAGGTGCTGCGCAAACACATCGAACGCATCTGTCACGTGCATTTCAAGGACGTACGCAAACCGGTGGTGCAACTGGCACGCAACAATCTGTGGAGTTTCCCGGACTGCATCATCAACGGCACCTTCACCGTGCCCGGCGATGGCGACATCGACTTCGGCGCCTTGCTCGACGTGCTGCTGGCGGCCGATTACCACGGCTGGCTGGTGGTCGAAGCCGAACAGGACCCCGCGGTGGCGCCAAGTTATGTCTACGCCAAAAAAGGCTACGACACCTTGCGCACGCTGCTCGACGAGAGGACTGCATTATGAGCCTGCTGGTCAAAAGCAACGCCCGTGGCCGGACCATGGTCGAGCTGGGCAAAGGTGAGCTGGAATACGTTGGTTTCGCCGCTTACCGCCTGAGTCTGGGTGAAACCCTGCCGATGTCGGCCGGTGATAAAGAACTGTGCCTGGTGCTGCTCAGCGGCCGGGTCAGCATCAAGGGTGAAGCACCGGGGCAGGGCGCGTTCGACTGGGACAACATCGGCGATCGTCAGTCGGTGTTCGAAGACAAATCACCCTTCGCCGCGTACTTGCCGCCGGGCAGTCAGGCGCAAGTGGTCGCGCTCAGCGATGTGCAAATCGCCGTGTGCGCCGCGCCCGGTTCGACGAGCAACGGCATTGGCCCACGGCTGATCAAACCCGACACCATGAAGCGCAGCGTGCGCGGCAAGGGCGCGAACACCCGTTACGTCTGCGACATCCTGCCGGATACCGAACGGGCCCATTCGCTGCTGGTGGTGGAAGTGCGCACGCCATCGGGTCACTCGTCGAGCTACCCGCCGCACAAGCACGACACCGACGATTTGCCGCACCAGAGTTTTCTCGAAGAAACCTATTACCACCAGATCAAACCGCCCCAGGGCTTCGTGTTCCAGCGGGTGTACACCGACGATCGCAGCATCGATCAGGCCATGGCCGTGGAAAACAGCGACCTCGTGGTTGTGCCCAAGGGCTATCACCCGGTCAGCGTGCCGTACGGCTACGAGTCGTACTACCTGAACGTGATGGCCGGCCCGAAACGAGTCTGGCAGTTCCATAACGATCCGCAGCACAGCTGGCTGATGGATCTCTGAACTAAAAAGCCTGAATTCCAACCTCTGCACGGAGAACACGATCAATGAGCGACGCCCCGATCATCGGCCATTACATCCACGGTCAAGTGCAAGACAGCAGCAGCGAACGGTTCAGCAGCGTCTTCAACCCGGCCACCGGCAGCGTTCAGGCGCGCGTCGGGCTGGCCAGCCAGAAGACCGTCGACGAAGCCGTCGCCTCGGCCCTGAAAGCCTTTCCGGCCTGGTCCGAACAATCGTCCCTGCGCCGTTCGCGGGTGATGTTCAAGTTCAAGGAACTGCTCGACCTTCATCACGATGAGCTGGCAGAAATCATCAGCCGCGAACACGGCAAGGTGTTTTCGGACGCCAAGGGCGAAGTCACCCGGGGCATCGAAATTGTCGAGTATGCCTGCGGTGCGCCGAACCTGCTGAAAACCGAGTTCAGCGACAACATCGGCGGCGGCATTGATAACTGGAACCTGCGTCAGCCGCTGGGCGTGTGTGCCGGCGTCACGCCGTTCAACTTCCCGGTGATGGTGCCGCTGTGGATGATCCCGCTGGCGCTGATCACCGGTAACTGCTTCATCCTCAAGCCGTCCGAGCGCGATCCGTCCGCCAGTGTGCTGATGGCCCGTCTGTTGAGCGAAGCCGGTTTGCCGGACGGTGTGTTCAACGTGGTCCAGGGTGACAAGACCGCCGTCGACGCCTTGCTGCAACACCCGGACATCGAGGCGATTTCCTTTGTCGGCTCGACGCCGATTGCCGAGTACATCCACCAGCAAGCCACCTCCCGCGGCAAGCGCGTGCAGGCGCTGGGCGGGGCGAAGAATCACATGATCGTCATGCCTGACGCGGATCTGGATCAAGCGGCGGATGCCTTGATCGGCGCGGCTTACGGCTCGGCCGGCGAGCGCTGCATGGCGATTTCGATTGCCGTGGCGGTGGGCGATGTCGGCGACCCACTGATTGCCAAACTGCTGCCGCGTATCGATCAACTGAAAGTCGGCAACGGCCTGAAGGGCGACAGCGACATGGGGCCGCTGGTGACCGCCGAGCACAAGGCCAAAGTCGAAGGTTTCATCGACGAAGGCGTGGCCCAGGGCGCGCAGTTGATTGTCGATGGTCGCAACTTCAAGGTGCCGGGCGCCGAGAACGGCTTCTTCGTCGGCGCGACACTGTTCGATAACGTCACGACCGAGATGAGCATCTACCAACAGGAAATTTTCGGCCCGGTGCTGGGCATCGTTCGGGTACCGGATTTCGCCAGCGCCGTCGCGTTGATCAACGCCCACGAGTTCGGCAACGGCGTGTCCTGTTTCACCCGCGACGGCGGCATCGCCCGAGCCTTCGCCCGCACCATCAAGGTCGGCATGGTCGGCATCAACGTGCCGATTCCGGTGCCGATGGCCTGGCACTCTTTCGGCGGCTGGAAACGCTCGCTGTTCGGCGATCACCACGCTTACGGCGAAGAAGGCATCCGCTTCTACAGCCGTTACAAAAGCGTGATGCAGCGCTGGCCTGACAGCATCGCCAAGGGCCCTGAATTCAGCATGCCGACGGCCAACTAATTCACCTGTGCGGAGAACAAAAACAATGAGCAAACCCCTGCGTTTCGCCCTGAACCGTATGGTCGCCCCACGTTTGTCCCTGCCCGCGTTCATCGAGTTGGCGGTGACCCTCAAGGCCGACGCCATCGAGATTCGCAACGACCTTAAAGGCGTCGAGATCGAAGACGGCACCGCACCCGAGCGCGTCCGTGAGTTGTGTGCCGCCAAAGGCATTACCGTGCTATCGATCAACGCGCTGTATCCGTTTGATGTGTGGAATGACGAGCGCCGAGCACAGGCCTTGAAGCTGGCCGCTTACGCCCGTGATTGCGGCGCACAAGGGTTGGTCATGTGTCCGCTCAATGACCGTGCCGACCCGCGTACTGAGGCCGCACGCGCTTCAGGTCTGCGCACGGCGTTGACTGAACTGGCGCCGATCCTGCGCGAACACGGCATTCTCGGTTTCATCGAACCGCTGGGTTTCGAAGAGTGCTCACTGCGCCGCAAGCGCACGGCAGTGGACGCGATCAAGGCCATCGGCGGGCTGGATGTGTTCCGTCTGGTTCACGACACCTTTCACCATCACCTGGCTGGCGAACATGAGTTCTTCCCCGAACTGACCGGGCTGGTGCACATCTCCGGCGTCGAAGATGCCGAGGCACCGCTGGCGACCATTCGCGACGGCCACCGGGTGCTGGTGGGCGAGGGCGACATCCTTGGCAACGCGGCGCAAATCGACACCTTGCTCAGCAGCGGTTACAGCGGCTACCTGTCGTTCGAACCGTTTGCCGACAGCGTCCATGGCCTGGCGGATATCCAGCAGGCGATCGGCGCAAGC
Organism: Pseudomonas rossensis; assembly: GCF_039888995.1. Classification (NCBI taxonomy): domain Bacteria; kingdom Pseudomonadati; phylum Pseudomonadota; class Gammaproteobacteria; order Pseudomonadales; family Pseudomonadaceae; genus Pseudomonas; species Pseudomonas rossensis. The sequence continues at coordinate 22,116 of NZ_JBBWCB010000070.1, forward strand.
ATGGATCACCTGCAAAAATCCCTGGCCTGACACCGTTATCAGGTTGATGGAGATCCAATGTGGGAGCGAGCTTGCTCGCGATTGCAGTGTGTCAGGCAACATCAATGTTGGATGTGCCGACGCCATCGCGAGCAAGCTCGCTCCCACAATGATCAGTGTTCACAGCACATACCGGATTTAGCTTCAAAGGAAGGTGCAAGCATGACCACAACACGACTGACCATGGCCCAGGCCCTGGTGAAATTCCTCGATAACCAGTACATCGAGGTCGATGGGGTTCAAAGCAAATTCGTCGCCGGGATCTTTACCATTTTCGGCCACGGTAACGTACTGGGTCTGGGCCAGGCCCTGGAGCAGGACAGCGGTGACCTGATCGTCCATCAGGGTCGCAACGAGCAAGGCATGGCCCACGCGGCCATCGGTTTCGCCAAGCAACACCTGCGGCGCAAGATCTACGCCTGCTCCTCATCGGTAGGCCCAGGCGCGGCGAACATGCTGACCGCCGCCGCGACGGCGACTGCCAACCGCATTCCCTTGCTGCTGTTGCCCGGCGATGTCTATGCCTGCCGCCAGCCAGACCCGGTGCTGCAACAGATCGAGCAGTTCCACGACCTGAGCATCAGCACCAACGACGCATTCAAGGCCGTGAGCAAATACTGGGACCGCATCAACCGTCCCGAGCAGTTGATGACGGCGGCGATCCACGCCATGCGTGTGCTGACCGACCCTTCCGAAACCGGCGCGGTGACCCTGGCCTTGCCACAAGACGTGCAGGCCGAGGCCTACGACTACCCCGATTACTTCCTGCAAAAACGCGTGCACCGCATCGAACGTCGTCCGGCGACTGAAGCGATGCTGGGTGATGCGCTGGCGCTGTTCAAAGGCAAGCGCAAGCCGCTGATCATTTGCGGTGGCGGGGTCAGATACTCTGGCGCCAATGCCGCGTTGCAGGCGTTTGCCGAGCGCTTTGATATTCCCTTCGCCGAAACCCAGGCCGGCAAGAGTGCGGTGGTGTCCAGTCACCCGCTGAACGTGGGCGGAATTGGTGAAACCGGCTGTCTGGCGGCGAATCTGTTGGCCAGGGATGCGGATCTGATCATCGGTGTCGGCACTCGCTACAGCGATTTCACCACCGCTTCGAAGTCCCTGTTCCAGCACCCGGACGTGCAATTTCTCAACCTCAACATCAGTCCCTGCGATGCCTTGAAGCTCGACGGCGTGCAACTGTTGGCGGACGCCAAAGTCGGGCTGCAAGCCTTGGCTGAAGCCTTGGGCGATTACCATTCTGCGTGGGGCGATCAACCGCGTCAGGCCAAGGCTCAACTGGACGAGGAAGTCGACCGCATCTATCAGGTCGAATACCAGAGCAAAGATTTCATCCCGGAAATCAACGACCACATGGACCCGGCGGTGCTGCGCGAATTCATCGAGCTGACCGGTTCCTGCCTGACCCAGAGCCGCGTGCTCGGCGTGCTCAATGAAACCCTCGCCGATGACGCCGTGATCGTCGCCGCCGCCGGCAGCCTGCCCGGTGACTTGCAGCGCAGCTGGCGCAGCAAGGGCGTGAACACCTATCACGTCGAGTACGGCTATTCCTGCATGGGTTACGAGGTCAACGCCGCACTGGGCGTGAAACTCGCCGAGCCGGATCGCGAGGTCTACGCGTTGGTCGGCGACGGCTCTTACATGATGCTGCATTCCGAACTGGCGACCTCGATTCAGGAGCGACGCAAGATCAACGTGGTGTTGCTGGACAACATGACCTTCGGTTGCATCAACAACCTGCAGATGGAACACGGCATGGACAGCTTCGGCACCGAGTTCCGGTTCCGCAACCCGGAAACCGGCAAGCTCGACGGCGGTTTCGTGCCGGTGGATTTCGCCATGAGCGCGGCGGCCTATGGCTGCAAGACCTACAAAGTGAACACGGTCGAAGAACTGAGCGCTGCATTGGCCGATGCGCGATTGCAGACCGTGTCGACGCTGATCGACATCAAGGTTCTGCCCAAAACCATGATTCACAAATACCTGTCGTGGTGGCGGGTCGGCGTGGCGCAAGTCTCCACCAGCGCCCGCACCGATGCGGTGGCCAAGACCCTGAATGAACGACTGGCCAAGGCCCGTCAGTACTGATTGCCCTGAACGAACAACAACAAGTCTAGGAGTCTTTACATGTCTTTGAAGATCGGAGTTATTGGCACCGGGGCCATCGGCCAGGACCACATTCGTCGTTGCAGCCAGACCTTGCTCAACAGCCAGGTGGTCGCGGTTACCGACATCAACTTGCAGCAAGCCGCGAAGGTCGTTTCCGACCTGAAGCTGACCGCCGAGGTCTATCCTGACGGTCACGCGCTGATCAAGGCGCCCGAAGTCGAAGCGATCCTCGTCACCTCCTGGGGCCCGAGCCACGAAGAGTTTGTGCTGGCAGCGATTACGGCGGGTAAGCCGGTGTTCTGCGAGAAGCCGCTGGCGGTCACCGCTGAAGGCTGCCGCAAAATCGTCGAGGCCGAAGTGGCCCATGGCAAGCGCCTGGTGCAGGTCGGCTTCATGCGTCCATATGACGAAGGTTATCGGGCACTGAAAGCAGTGATCGACAGCGGTCAGATCGGCGAACCGTTGATGTTGCACTGCGCGCACCGCAACCCGACCGTGGGGGAAAACTACAAGACCGACATGGCGATCACCGACACGCTGATCCATGAGCTGGACGTGTTGCGCTGGTTGCTCGACGACGATTACGTGTCGGTGCAAGTGGTGTTCCCGCGCAAGAGCAGCAAGGCCCTCGCGCATTTGAAAGACCCGCAGATCGTGCTGCTGGAAACTGCCAAGGGCACGCGCATTGACGTGGAAGTGTTCGTTAACTGCCAATACGGCTACGACATCCAGTGCGAAGTGGTGGGGGAGACCGGCATCGCCAAACTGCCAGAGCCGTCGCAGGTTCAATTGCGCAGCGGGGCGAAGTTGTCCAACGCGATTTTGATGGACTGGAAGGATCGGTTTATTGCCGCGTACGACGTTGAGTTGCAGGCGTTCATCGATGGTGTGCGGGCCGGGCAGGTCGGTGGCCCGTCAGCGTGGGATGGCTTCGCCGCTGCCGTAGCAGCAGACGCGTGTATCGAAGCGCAGAACAGCGGGGCGATCGTCAAAGTCGGCCTGCCAGACCGCCCACACTTCTACGGCTAACCCGATCCCCTGTAGGAGCTGCCGAGTGAAACGAGGCTGCGATCTTTTGATCTTGATCTTAAAAATCAAAAGATCGCAGCCTCGTTTCACTCGACAGCTCCTACAGGGGGGGCGGTGTCGAATTTGGGTGAAGGAGAACAATAAAATGCGCATCGCACTAGACCCCTACATGTACCGTACTTTGTCCCTGGGCAAGATGGTCGATAAGGCCGCCGAGCTCGGTTACGAACACATCGAACTCTCGCCCCGGGAAGATTTCCTGCCGTTCTACAAAGCCCCGCGAGTCGACAAGGCGCGGATCAAGGAATTTCGCAAAGCCCTGAGCGACACCGGGGTCAAGCTCTCTTCCTTGTTACCGATGTACCACTGGGCCGCTGCCGACGAAGGCTTGCGTGTTGCCGCCGTACGCAATTGGAAACGGGCGATCCAGATTGCCGTGGAGATGGACTGCGAGCTGGTCAACACCGAGTTCACCGGTCAGTCAGACAACCCGCTGGTGTGCGAGAACCAGTTCATGCGTTCCATGGATGAGCTGATCCCGGAGTTCGAGCGTGAAGGCATCAAGTTGGATATCCAGGCCCACCCTTACGACTTTTGCGAGCGCAACAACGAATCGGTGGACATCATTCGCGGTCTGGATCGCGAGTGGATCAACTACCTTTACGCGGCGCCGCACACCTTCTTCTATGACGACGGCAAAGGCGATATCGCCTCGATGCTCAAGTATGCCGGGTCGAAGCTGAGCCACCTGATCATCGCCGACACCTACAACCACAAGGCTTCTTCCGGCTTGCGCTACATCGTCAACCCGCCGGGTGTCGTCGCCACCGTGCACCAGCATCTGGACATCGGTCAGGGTGAGGTCGATTGGGATGCGTTTTTCGGCACCTTGCGCGAGATTCAGTTCGACGGCATCGCTACGGTCTCGGTGTTCGCCTGGGAAGATCGGCCGGATGAATCCAACCGGATGATGCTCGAGCGCGTCAAAAGCGAACTCTGCCGCTAGCGACCTGCACATCTCCCTGTAGGAGCTGCCGAAGGCTGCGATCTTTTGATTTTGCTTTTGAGACAAGATCAAAAGATCGCAGCCTTCGGCAGCTCCTACAGGGGTCATAACAATAAAAAGGAGAGCATTCATGCGTATCGGACTTGTCGGTTACGGCCATGGCGGCCGGTTTTTCCATGCTCCGCTGATCAGCAGTTTGCCGGCGGCGAAGTTCGTGGGTGTGGTTACCCGTTCACCGGAACGCCGACAATTGCTGGCGGCCGAGCACCCAGGGGTGCCAGCGTTCGACAGCATCGGCCAACTGGTGGAGGCCGGGATCGATGTGCTGGTGGTGTCCACACCGCTCAAGGGTCGTCCGGCACTGGTGCTCGATGGTATCGAACACGGTGTGGCGGTGGTCAGCGACAAACCGTTTGCCGCTGATGCGCAGCAAGCTCAAACCCTGATCACCATGGCCGAGCGCCAGGGCGTGCGGCTCAGCGTCTACCAGAACCGTCGCTGGGACTCGGACTTCCTGACCGTGCGCAAACTCATCGAGTCCGGTGCGCTGGGCCAGGTCACCCGTTTCGAATCGCGGATCGAGCGTTACTCACCACAGGCGGTGAACAACGGCAGTGGCGGTGGCTTCCTTCGCGACTTGGGCAGCCATCTGGTGGATCAGGCGTTGCTGTTGTTCGGCCCGGTGACACGGGTCTACGCCGAACTGGATTACCTGGAAAAAGGCCAGGTCTTCGATAACGGCTTCTTTATGGCCCTGACCCATGCCAGTGGCGTCACCTCCCACCTGGGGGGCAGTTGCCTGCAAAACACCCCCGGCCCGCGCTTTCGGGTGACCGGCACCCAAGGTTGTTACAGCGTCGATGGCCTGGACGGGCAAGAAGCATCGGCACTCGCCGGGCTCTCGCCGAAATCCGAAGGTGAGCGCTGGGGTGTTGAAGAGCATCGCCGCTGGGGCTGGTTCGAACAGGGTGAAGTGCGCGAGCGGGTGCCCTCCGAGCGCGGTTGCTGGAATCAGTTCTATTTACAGCTGCAAGCCGCGTTGCAGAGCGGTGGCCCACTGCCTGTGGACGCCCGTGATGCACTGGCGACCACCCGCGTGCTAGACGCTGCGCGACTGAGCTTCGAGCGGCATCAAGTGGTGGAATTGGGCCCGTTCAAGAGCCATGGAATAAAATCAGAATAAAATTCTAAAATGAGTTGATATAGAAATTATTTTCCAATAAAGTCATTTTCAGCGACCTGCCTCGCAACCTGTTTCAACCCTTTTCCCGCTTGCCTGCCTACTGAAATCGTCACGCCTCATCCATAAAACCAACAAGAATGTGGAGAAAGACTTTTCATGAAGACCAAGATCCGTTTCGCCTCACTTGCCTTGTCCCTGATGTTCGCCAGCGGCGCGGCGCTCGCCGATATGAAGATCGGCGTCAGCATGTCCCAATTCGATGACACCTGGCTGACCTACCTGCGTGAATCCATGGACAAAAAAGCCAAGTCCTATCCCGAGGGCGTGCAGCTGCAATTCGAAGACGCCCGCAGCGACGTGGTCAAGCAGTTGAGCCAGGTCGAAAGCTTCATCAGCCAGAAAGTCGATGCCATCGTGGTCAACCCGGTGGATACCGCCGCCACCAAGAAAATCACCGAAGCCGCCGTCAAGGCCGGCATCCCGCTGGTCTACGTCAACCGCCGCCCCGATGACCTGAAGCTGCCCAAAGGCGTCGTCACTGTCGCCTCCAACGATCTGGAGGCCGGTGAAATGCAGATGCAGTACCTGGCCGACAAAATGGGCGGCAAGGGCGACATCGTGATTCTGCTGGGCGACCTCGCGAACAACTCCACCACCAACCGCACCAAGGGCGTCAAAGACGTTCTGGCCAAATACCCGAACATCAAGATCGAGCAAGAGCAGACCGGCATCTGGTCGCGGGACAAGGGCATGACCCTGGTCAACGACTGGCTGACCCAGGGCCGTAAGTTCGACGCGATCGTGTCCAACAACGACGAGATGGCGATTGGCGCGGCCATGGCCCTGCAACAAGCCGGCGTCGAAAAGGGTAGCGTGCTGATCGCCGGTGTCGACGGTACGCCCGACGGTTTGAACGCGGTGAAGAAGGGCTCCCTGGCTGTCTCGGTGTTCCAGGACGCCAAGGGTCAGGCGGACGGTTCGATCGACACCGCCGTGAAAATGGCCAAGAACGAGCCGGTTGAACAGGCCGTGTGGGTGCCATACCGCTTGATCACCCCGCAAAACGTCGACACGTTCAAATAGCCCGTCCGTTCAATAACAACAATAAATACGCAAGGTGGCGACCGCGACCTTGCTGATGGAGTACCTGATCATGTTCGCTTCAGCGACTGCTTCGAGCACCCCGTTGGTGGGTATCCAGCCAGCTGCAACACCTGTCGATGAGCCGTACCTGCTGGAGATCATCAACGTCAGCAAGGGATTTCCCGGTGTGGTGGCCTTGTCCGATGTGCAGCTTCGGGTACGCCCCGGTTCCGTGCTGGCCCTGATGGGCGAAAACGGCGCGGGCAAATCCACCCTGATGAAAATCATTGCCGGCATCTATCAGCCGGACGGCGGTGAATTGCGCCTGCGGGGCAAACCGGTGGTTTTCGAAACGCCATTGGCTGCGCTCCAGGCCGGAATCGCGATGATCCACCAGGAACTCAACCTGATGCCGCACATGAGCATCGCCGAGAACATCTGGATCGGCCGTGAGCAGCTCAACGGTTTCCATATGATCGACCACCGTGAAATGCATCGCTGCACGGCGAAACTGCTGGAACGCCTGCGGATCAACCTCGATCCGGAAGAGCAGGTCGGCAACCTGAGCATCGCCGAACGGCAGATGGTCGAGATCGCTAAAGCGGTGTCCTACGATTCCGACATCCTGATCATGGACGAACCGACCTCGGCCATTACCGACAAGGAGGTCGCCCATCTGTTCTCGATCATTGCCGACCTCAAGCGTCAAGGCAAAGGCATCATTTACATCACCCACAAAATGAACGAAGTGTTCAGCATCGCCGATGAAGTGGCGGTGTTTCGTGACGGTGCCTACATCGGCCTGCAGCGGGCCGACAGCATGGACGGCGACAGCCTGATTTCGATGATGGTCGGCCGCGAACTGAGCCAGTTGTTTCCGGTGCGCGAGCAGCCGATCGGTGATCTGCTGCTGTCGGTGCGCGACCTCAAACTGGACGGCATTTTCAAAGGTGTTTCCTTCGACCTGCATGCCGGCGAGATCCTCGGCATCGCCGGGTTGATGGGCTCGGGGCGGACTAACGTCGCCGAAGCGATTTTCGGCATCACGCCGAGCGACGGTGGCGAGATTCGTCTCGACGGCGAAGTGCTGCGCATCAGCGATCCGCACATGGCGATCGAGAAGGGCTTCGCGTTACTGACCGAGGATCGCAAGCTCAGCGGCCTGTTCCCGTGCCTGTCGGTGCTGGAGAACATGGAAATGGCGGTGTTGCCGCATTACGCCGGCCACGGTTTCATCCAGCAAAAAGCCCTGCGCGCCTTGTGCGAAGACATGTGCAAGAAGCTGCGGGTCAAAACCCCTTCGCTGGAGCAGTGCATCGACACCTTGTCCGGCGGTAATCAGCAAAAGGCGTTGTTGGCGCGCTGGCTGATGACCAATCCACGGATCCTGATTCTCGACGAGCCGACTCGCGGTATTGACGTCGGCGCCAAGGTCGAGATCTACCGGCTTATTTCCTGCCTCGCCAGCGAAGGCATGGCGGTGATCATGATTTCCTCGGAACTGCCGGAAGTACTTGGCATGAGCGACCGGGTGATGGTCATGCACGAGGGCGACCTGATGGGCACCCTCGACCGCAGCGAAGCGACCCAGGAACGAGTGATGCAATTGGCCTCGGGCATGTCCGCGGTTCACTAATGGATGCCGGCGCTGGTTTTGGCCAGCGTCGGCGACGCGATAGAAGGGTGAGTGTTTATGAACGCGATACTGGAAAACAAGCCAGCAGCGGCACCGGTCAAGAGTCGCCGGCGCTTTCCGACCGAGTTGAGTATTTTCCTGGTGCTGATTGGCATCGGCCTGGTCTTTGAAGTGTTTGGCTGGATCGTGCGCGACCAGAGCTTCCTGATGAACTCCCAGCGTCTGGTGCTGATGATCCTGCAGGTGTCGATCATCGGTCTGCTGGCGATCGGCGTGACCCAGGTCATCATCACCACCGGCATTGACCTGTCCTCCGGCTCGGTGCTCGCGCTGTCGGCGATGATCGCTGCCAGTCTGGCCCAGACGTCGGACTTCGCTCGGGCGGTGTTCCCGTCGCTGACTGACTTGCCGGTGTGGATCCCGGTGATTGCCGGGCTCGGGGTCGGACTGCTGGCGGGGGCGATCAACGGCAGCATCATTGCCATTACCGGTATCCCGCCGTTCATTGCCACCCTCGGCATGATGGTCTCGGCTCGTGGCCTCGCGCGTTACTACACCGAAGGCCAACCGGTGAGCATGCTCTCGGATTCCTACACGGCGATCGGACACGGCGCGATGCCGGTGATCATTTTCCTGGTGGTCGCAGTGATCTTTCACATCGCCCTGCGT
>NZ_JBBWCB010000008.1:0-86857 GCF_039888995.1 Pseudomonas rossensis
GCATAGACGAATACCTGCCCACCCCTTCCCTCCCCAGTGCCTGGCTGGATAAATCCTTCGCTGATTACTGCCATCATTTGGCCGCGCTTAAAGAGTTATCCACAATCGGCCCGCAGGATTGGTCAGCACTTGAAGCCACTGGTTGGCAGCGATTGGCCGAAGTGCGCAATCTGGAGCTACTGCGCGGACTTTTCCGACGCCCATTGGAGCTGTGGCTGGTACTCGATCGAGCCCTTTTCCTCGCCGAGCAAGGGTATGCGGTTCGCCTCGGAACCTTCTGCGAAACCCCGCTTACACCGCGTAATTTCCTGATCCTGGCTGAGCGCCCATAAAGCGCCTCAGCCTGTGGATAACTCTGGGGATGAAATTATCATGGATCCAATATATACGGCTGTTTCGGAGCTGAAACACAACTGTTCAATTTTCGTACACCTGTAAAAAAATCGGAAAAACAGGCATTTGCGATCAAATGAGAACGGCTCCACAAATTTGCCTCTAAGCAGGTGCGGTACAGATCCCGTTGTGCATAAGCGTTCAGCCAAAACAAGATAAACGACCTGCGAAACCTCAACTATCTTTTCCAAACGCCAGAATTGCCTGGCGCTCAAACAGCAAGGAGCTGGGAAAAACATGAGCACATTGAACAGTGCACAGGAAGCCGTCGATACCGTCGCCAACCAAGCCATTGATGCTGCGCTGCAGCAAACCTTCGCGGTGGGTGGCGCCATCATCAACAACGCAACGGGCGAAGTCATCGCCGCGCTGCACAACAATGTGCTGATGCCTTACCCCGGCAGTGGCACCACTTACTTTCTACCTCATGACCCGACCGCACACGGCGAGCGGCAATTGGTGGACTGGTACTACGAAAACGTCGCGCCATTGAACCTGCCACCGCCCAATCAGTTGACTGTCGTCACCACGCTGGACCCGTGCGCCATGTGCGCTGGTTCACTGCTGACTGCAGGATTTAACGTCGCCGTCAGTGCGATCGATGACTACGCAGGCATCAACTACAACAGCCAGTTCACCTTTCCGTCGCTGCCGCCGCAGATCCGCCAACAGGCGCAGGACACCTGGGGTTATTACGCGATTGCGGCGCCTGTCAGCCGGGCTTATCAAGGTTCGACCAGCCCGGTATTCGGCGGTCAGACCATCGACTCGGCGGCTTACTTCCTCACCAGTTCGATCTTCTCCGCCAGCGTCAACACCGTACGCGAGGCCAGCAACAACAGCGGTCTGCCACCGGATCAACTGCAAAACCCGGCAAACCTTCCGGCCAACAGCAAAGTGCGCCAAGCACTGACTGCGCTGAGCCCGTTTGCGCTGACCGTGCAATCGGCGAACCCACGCGACCCTGGCGCAGAACTCGCCCCGCCGCTACTGAAAACCGCGCAACAAAGCACGGTGTTCAACTCGGTAGCCCTCATCGATCCGTTCGGCAACCTGCTGGTGTGTCTGGGAGGCGTCGAGAACCAGTCGCCAATTCGTACAGCGTTCATGGAAACCACCCGCAACTACGCGGTCATGCGCTGGACCCTGATGAACGACCCCGACCCGACGGTTCGCGCCCAGGCCGAGCAATACCTGACGCATCCAAAGTACGGCACCTTCGTCTTCCTCTACGCCCCCGACCCCACCACCCCGCAGGCCGTGATGACCTTCGGCGCGTACGGTTCGACCATGGAAGGCCCCGTGCCGCAGAGCTATCCGTCCAACCTCCAATACGTGCTGCTGCCGGGCAACACCACCGCACAAGCGCTGTCGACACTGGCCCAAAACCTGCCGCCGTTCTACACGCAAAGCGTGCAAGTGGCGCCCGCGCAGGTGCTGAGTCAGGACCTGATCAACGCGGTTAAAAACGGCGTGTAACGCTTTAAAGCAATCGCATTGACCGGCCCCGCAGAAGCGTCCGCGGGGCCGGCCTGACGCCTCCGCAAAAATAGTCTGAATTCAGGGGTTTACAGAACCAACCCAATCGCTATAATCGTCGCCCTAACACGCCGGTATAGCTCAGTTGGTAGAGCAACTGACTTGTAATCAGTAGGTCCCGGGTTCGACTCCTGGTGCCGGCACCATACAAAACAAAGCCCTCGTAGAAATACGAGGGCTTTGTTGTTTTCGGGGTTTGGAAAACCAGGCCTTAGTGACCCGCGCTCTGCCCACCATCAACGTGCAGAATCTCGCCAGTAACAAAGTTGGCGCTATCCAGATAAACAACCGCCTGCGCAATATCACTGATCTCACCCATATGCCCGACCGGGTGCAAATTCCCCAGCGCTTCATGAGTTTCCTCGCCATGCATCGGCGTCTTGATGATGCCCGGGGAAACCGCATTCACCCGAATCCCACGCTTGGCGTACTCGATGGCCAGGGACTTGGTTGCCGCGTTCAAACCACCTTTGGTCAGCGAAGCCAGTACCGACGGCACACCGTCGATGGCGTGGTCCACCAGGCTGGTGGTGATGTTGACGACGTGGCCGCTTCCTTGTTTTTCCATCTCGGTGATCGCGAGTTGGGTGATGTAGAAGAAACCGTTCAGGTTCACCGACAGCACTGCGGCGTAGTCTTCCGGGGTGTAAGCGGTGAACGGTTTGGCAACGAAGATCCCGGCGTTGTTGACCAGGGTGTCGATGCGACCAAAACGTGCGATGGCTTCACGGATGACTTGCTGGGCGACTTCCGGGTTGCCGATGTCGCCCGCCACGGTGAGGATGTCCGGGTCGGTGGACGGTTTGATCGAACGCGAAGTGGCGACAACCTTGTAATCCAGATCACGGAACGCCTTGACCATGCCTGCGCCGAGACCTTGGGAGGCGCCAGTGATAACGATGACTTTTTTCGAATTGCTCATGATGAACCTCAACTAATAAATGATGGTTTGAAAAAGTAAGTAATCAGGCTTCGGCGGGGGCCTTCGCCATTTGTCTCAACATCTGTTCGTAGTACTCGACCGACTGCGAACCGGACACCAGGTGACGACCGTTAAGCACCATGGCCGGAACCGAATTGATGCCGCGCTGGCGGTAAAACGCTTCAAGCTCACGCACTTCCTTGGCAAACGCTCCGGACGCCAACACCTCTTGAGCACCTGCCGCATCCAGTCCTGCTTCAACAGCCAGACGAACCAGCGTCTCGCGATCGCTCGGGTTCTGGCCGTCGGTGAAGTAAGCGCGCAGCAGGATTTTCTTCAGTGCGACCTGCCGCCCTTCCTGCAACGCCCACATCAACAACCGGTGAGTATCAAACGTGTTGTAGAAGTGGCTGCGCTTCTCCAGATCGAACTTGAAGCCAATGGCCTCACCGCGAGCGATCTGCATCGCTTTGCCGGCGGCGACGTCTTCGGCGGTTCGTCCATATTTGCGCATCAAGTGCTCAACCGCTTTTTCGCCGACTGCCGGCATGTCCGGGTTCAACTCGAAGGGCTTGTAGGTCAGCTCTATCGAGACTTCACCCGCCACGTTCTCGATCGCCTGCTCCAGCGCCGTCGCGCCCAAGGCGCACCACGGGCACACCACGTCGGAGATGAAATCGATGGAGACGGTCGCGGTCATGACTGCCCCTCCGCCTCAGCCAGTTGCTTGCGGTACTGGGTGGTGGTGATGCCGGCGTAGCCCCAGTTATCGGTGTCGACTTCTTCGATCACGATGTGGGTCAGTTGCGGGTCCTTGTTGAGAACGCGTTCCAGGGTTTCAGTGATTTCGGCGATCACCTGAGCTTTCTGCTCTGAGGTAACGCCATCGCGGGTGATGCGTACGCTTACGAAAGGCATGAGGAATCTCCAAGTGACCTTCCCTTCGGAATGAATGGGTAGGCGTTGGAGTTCAATGTAGGGAGTTAGCTGGAGGGGATAAAGGTGGGGGCGGGAACATCATTAGTTACTTGGTGTAATTAGCTTGACGCGAAATTTTTGTACCTGACAACGATCTCTTTGGTTCGAACGTGTCGCTATTTTTCAATTTCTGCGACACGTCTTGATGTTATGTCGCTGCCAACGACATGTCGGTAAAACTTCCTTTTCGCTCTGGAAATGGCGATTGGAGCGCCCTCAGGCCAGCTCCCAGTCTTTATGCTAAATTATGGCTGGCCAATAATTATGGCGTATCCATAAAAAGAGGTAATTGCATGAGCAGCATTTTTCAGCGTCCTGAATTGGCCGAAGAAATGGCGAACCAGCTTCTCAATCCGGGCGTTCTCGATGAAGGTTTGCGCTCAGGTCTGTTTTTATCCGGCCTACGCAGGACCGGAAAAACGACATTCCTGAGGAGCGACCTCATCCCTGCGCTGGAAGAAGCGGGTGCTCTGGTCATTTACGTCGACCTATGGAGCGACACACTGGCCAATCCAGCGACACTGGTGCATGACGCCATCCGTAAAACCCTGCAAGAGCTGCAAACGCCGGGTTCCGGTTTGCTCGAAATGCTCAAGCGTGTCAGCGCTGCTGATATAGGCGCTGCAGGATTCAAATTTGGTTTCAAACTCGACAGCATCGGGAACTCAGGTGGGCCAACGCTGGCGCAGGCGCTGACAGAGGTTGTTGATCAAGCGAAAACCGACTTGGTGCTGATCATCGACGAAGTACAGCACGCCATTTCGTCCGACGATGGTAATCAGCTGCTTCTGGCACTCAAAGCTGCTCGTGATGCGATCAATCCTCGACCAGATACACCGGGTTACTTTCTGTTTATTGGAACGGGATCGCACAGGGCGCAAGTCAGCGAACTCACGGCAAAGAGGAACCAGGCGTTTTCTGGCGCGACATCGACAGCGTATCCAGTGCTGAAAGGGGATTACGTTAAATACCTGCTCAACCGGCTCGCTGCGACGGTGAAGAAAGAGAAGCTACCTTCACTCGAAGTCGCCATCGAAGCATTCAATACCTTGGGGAACCGGCCTGAGGAAATGCTCAAAGCCTTGCGACAGCTCATGCAGCAAGAAGGTGATCCCGATCTTTTCCTGCCTGTTATTGCCAGCACTTTGCGCTCGGCGGCGGCCAGCATCGAACTAGAAAAAGTGGAGCTGTTAGGTAGTTTGGCTCAGGCTATTTTCAACAAAATCGCGTCTACGGAAGGCGATGCTCGGGGTATTTTCTCCATCGATGCTGCAGCTGAGTATTCGAAGATCGTGGGTCGTGAGGTGCGCGTTGAAGAAATTCAGCCAGTGGTAATTGCACTGGTTGCCGAGAACATCATCATGCGGCGCGGGCATGGAATTTATGCGATTACGGACCAGTTTGTTCAGGAGATTTGGTTGGAAGAACGAGCGCTGATTGAAGCTAGCTAACGATCTCTACACTGTTGCAGTTGCTTCAAACCGTCGCTGCCAACTCAGCGACCGGGCCTGATAACCCGAGTAAGATACAGGCGCACAAGCGCCCATAATCACGATTGTTGGCGTTTTTTTGTGCCTGCATTTCCGTGTAATGGCGTCTGTGCGTGGGAGACCTTCGGGTCTGCCGGGTTCCTGTATCTCCGGTTTATCAGCCCGCGCATAGCAGCCACCCATTCGCCTGATAACGAACGTGGTAGCTCTAACTTTGATTCAGGTGTTTTTGCTAATGCCCGCTATCGATCCGTCCAAAATTTTCAATTCTGCTTCACTGGTTACCCACCACCGCCCAAAAACCGGAGGTGCCCAATGACTAACCCCCAAGACCTGAAAACCATCGGTCTCACCCCTTTCTCCTGCCACGCCAACCAACCGCTGTTTCGCAACAATGCCGGTGTCTCGGTGATCAAAGCCCTCTCCCACGCTTCCGATCTGCTCCACATCGCCAAACTTCTCGCATCAGTTTCAGGACTAGACACGGCTCACACCTCGCTGACCTCAAACACAAACGAAATCTTCCGACTGCTCGCACTCCACACATATCGAATGTGCTTGCCTTGCTTCGGAATCGAAACGGCCGGCGGACGAAACGCAGCGACACATTCATGGCCGGGCAGCCGGACGCTGTTGTAAAGCAGCCCCCACGACAAGGTTTCACGCAGTTGACGGGCAAACGCCTGTGATGACCCGTAAGCGTCAGGATCCGGGTTGTGCTGCTCGGGGTAGTGTTGGCGAATGTCATGCATCGGTTTGACGACTTTGTTGACGTAGGTGCGCAGGGTCAACTCGATGTCGGGCTCGTTGGTCGCGGCGAGGAAGCGTTCCTGGTGATAGCTCGTCTCGGCGATGGCGGCGGCCTGACTGCTGGCGGCGTAGTAGACGCCGTAGGTGCCGTCGGTGAAGCGGCTGGTTTTGCCAATGTGGGTGAACGCGGCCATGACCGGTGATGAGCCGGGGCCGGAGATTCGGTCTTCGGGCAGCACACGGGAGAGCACGCCGGCTTCTTGCACCAACCGGTCGTTGGTCAGGGCTTCCAGGGCGTAGGCGGTTTGCAGGTCTTCAGGGTCGAGCACGTCTTCAAACAGGGTGATCGGGGGGAACGCACTGTTGATCATCCGATAAGCACGGTTCCACTCGGGGAGCACGACTTCCGGGGCCATCAGCCGCGGACGCCATCGAGGTAGCGACGCACGTCAGCGATGTCCACCACCCGGCCGGCCAGCATGTAGCTCAAGGCGGATTGACCATTGAACGGCGCGGCGGTGTTCGGACTGCTGACCCATTTGTAGGCGCGGTCGCGGTTGTTGCTGAAGATGATGCTCAGGGCTTTGTGGATGCCCATCAGGTAGGAGATGCGCTCCAGCGTGTCGTGGGGGAGACGCACATTGGGCGGCAGGTGTTTGTATTTATAGAAGGTGGTGTTGCCGACCTTGCCCAGCAGCGTGCGCTGTTCTTCGGCGGTGCAGCCCCAACGCTCCATCAGGTTGAAGAAGAACTTGAGCGCCACGCGGCCGGCTTCCGGGGTGTCGAGTTCTTGAGGAGCAGTGCGGACGGGGGATGAAGTGGCCATTGCAAGGACTCCTTCAGGCAAAGGGTTGTGCCTTCAGAGTAGTACAGATTCGAACATTCTTTTAATTTTTGTTCGCTTGCGGATTTTCTAAGGCTTTTCGACGATCACGGTTTCCACGGTAATTTGCTTGTTCGCATGAAACGGCGCCAGTGCCGCTTCTTCGGCCGTCGCACCGATAATCAACCGCCACTCCCGCTCAATCGGCGTCCAATGCTGTTGCCGCGCGCGACCCAGTTTGTCGTTTCGATCATTCGCGATGGAAAATCCAGGCTGTGACGGGCAGCTCGAATCGACCGGTGGCGCAAGCCAGAGCGCTGCTGCGCCCAGAAAAAAGCCCCGAACCAGTCGGGGCTTTTCCTTTCTCAGCCTTGCATCAAGCCTCGATAGCGCAACCGATCATCAGAAAATGTTGATCGGATAATCCACGAACACACGCACTTCATTACCGCTGGAGTTGTACTCGCTCGATTTCTGCGACACACGCAGGATCGAGCTGCGCAGTTTCACGCTCAGGTCTTTGGCCGGGCCACTTTGCACGACGTATTTGATCTGGTTGAAGATTTCGCGCTCGGTACCGCCTTCGCTGGTGGAGGTGGTGATGTTGTCGCCGCGCACGTAGGCGAAGTTGTAGCTCAGGCCTGGAACACCGAAGGTGCTGAAGTCCAGGCCGTAGCCCAGCTGCCAGCTGCGTTCGTCTTCGGCGTTGAAGTCGGACCAGTAAGAGTTCGCCAAGTAGATGGTGTTGCCGCCGTCGCCGACGCGACCTTGGTCCTTCTGGTAGCCGCCGTAGGGGTAGCCCAGGTTGCTGTCGCCGGTGCTGCGCTGGTGGGCGAGCGTGAACGAGTGCGCGCCGGTGGCGAATGTGGCGGCCAGGCTCCAGATTTTGTTGTCGTCGCCGGTGACGATGCTTTGGCCGGGCACGGTGTTTTCGCGGACGTAGGAACTGTCCAGCTTGGTGCGGTAGCCGTTGAAGTCCAGGGTCAGGGACTGATCCTTGTCGATCGGGAACACGTAGTTGGCGTTCACGTATTGCTTCTTCAACACGTCTTCGACGTCGGAGGCGTACAGCGCAGCCTTGAACTGTTCGGTGAACTGGTAACTACCGCCCAACACGTTGATCGACTTCAGGCCACCGCTGTCACGGCCTTCAGCACTTTTGCGCGATTCGGCGGTGAAGCGACCGGCGTTCAGCTCCAGGCCTTTGATCTCCTTGGAGGTGATCAGGGTGCCGGTGTAGCTTTCAGGCAGCAGGCGGGAGTTGTCGTAATTCAACACCGGCAAGGTCGGCATCTGGTCGCCGTAGGTCAGGACGGTGCTGGATACGCGGAATTTTACCGCGCCACCGGCTTTGGCCAGATCGCCGGCCGGGTTACCGCTGTCGCCTTCCTTGAAGAAGTCGATGCCTTGGCCACCGCTGTGGCTACCACGGTCCAGACGCAAGCCGTACAGACCGAAGGCATCAACGCCCACGCCGACGGTACCTTGGGTGAAGCCCGAGGTGTAGGTGCCGATGGCAGCCTGACCCCATTCACGCTGGTCGTCGTTGCCGTCTTTTTTGTCGCGATTGATGTAGGCATTGCGCAGCAGCACTTTGAGGCTGCTGTCTTCAACAAAACCCTTGGATTCGGCCTGGTCGTTAGCCATGACCTGTGTAGCACTCAACATCCCCAGAGCGATCAGGCTGATTCGCTTGTTCAACATGTTGTTCTTTTCCTTATGACCGGTTGATACGCGCTGTGTCGAACGGCTGAAACGGCGCTATCGCACTCTTTTTTCACCCCAAACAAAAAGGCCCGCGCACGAAGAAATCGTGGCGGGCCTTTTTGTTATTTTATGAGTCATGGCGGTTAGCCACAGGCGTGGGGCGAATCCTAGCCGCGCCCTTAACGATGTGTCAATTTCATGAATCGTCTGTAATTAGGCGAAAAACGTCTAAGAAATCACTTGTCGACGTCAATGGGCGCAGCCGTCGAGGCCACAGGCTTGAAGCTCCGATGACGATGCTTGTGCGGGAAGCGACTGACTCAGCCATGCCGCGAACGCTTGCGGCTTGCCGAGCCACATGCCGATATCGATCAGGGTGAATTGGCCGTTGTGTTCCAGGGCGAAGGTCGGGAAACCCTGGCCGCCGACTTCGGCCAAGAACGCTCGACTGTCCTTGATGTGGCGATCGGTTTCAGCTTCTTTGAAAGCAGCCTTGAACGCTTGAGGTTCCAGACCAATGTCTTTCGCGAGTTCTAACAACACAGCTTCATCGGCAATGCGTCGACCTTCCTCGTAGTGAGCACTCTGCAAACGCTCCAGCAACTCCAGTCCGCGGCCGGCAATCTGCTCGGCTGCCAGCACCGCGGCAATCGGCGGTGCGGAATCGAACACCGCTGTCTCATCGCGCAGCAATCCTTCGAAATACGCCTCGCCGAACGGCTGGCCGGTGTACTCGGCAATGCGACGGTCGTGGGGCATTACGTAGTTGCGCAGTTGTGGCGAGACGGTCTGGCGGTTGGCGCCGGTCATCATGCCGCCGCCGTGGGCGATCACTGGCAACACAGCCTGGGCTGCTTGCACCAGAGGTTTTGCGCCATAGCACCAGCCGCATAACGGGTCGTAAATGTAGTGAAGGATCATGGGAAGACTCCGGCAAAAGCGTAGGAAAACGAGATGCCGGCAGATTAGTCCTCCGCCCGTTTCTGAAAAACGCTGCAATGGCTTTCAGTCTGTTTCATGAATCGGTCAAATGACCTCACCGCCCCACTCTAGCCATCTCGACACAATTCGAAATAATCCAACAGCGAAACCTTTCAAGAATAATTAACGGAAGTAAATAACAAGCATTACCATTCGCGCCCTCGAATTTCTCCACCCTTTCGGATGCGCTTCAGATGCCTGCCCCCTTTCGCCTCACGCCCGTCACCCTTGGGCTTTCTGCATTTCTCTCTGCCGGTTTTGCCTGCGCCGCCGCCACCGTTTTACCCGAGACGTCGATCAGCGCCGAAGCTGAAGCCGATGACCCGCGCGTGAAGGAAACCAGCACCGCGACCCGCACCGCCACGCCGGTGCGCTACGTTCCACAAGCCATCGACTCGATTAAAACCGCGAACGTCGTGGATTACGGCACCAACGATCTGGGCACCGCGCTGAGCGGCATCCCCAACGTCAGCAGCGGCGCCGACACTCGCTTCGACAGCCTGCGCATCCGCGGTTTCGACGCCAGCAACGACTTCTACCTCGACGGCATCCGCGACGACAGCCAATACGTGCGCGATTTGCACAACATCGAACGCGTCGAAGTCCTCAAAGGCCCGGCCGCTGTTTTGTATGGCCGTGGCAGTCAGGGTGGGATCGTCAATCGGGTCAGCAAACTGCCCGAATTCGGTCGCCGCTCGACCCTCGAGGCCCAGGGCGGCAGCGATGATTTGCGCAGCCTCTACGCCGACCTCAGCACCGACCCGAGCGAGAACATCAGCCTGCGCCTGAACATGGGCAACATGGATCAAAACAGCTTCCGCGATGGCGTGAGCGGCAATCGCCAACTGTTCGCTCCGTCGATGAGCTGGCAACTGACGCCGGACCTGAACTGGCTGGTGCAGTACGAATACAGCCGCTACAACCGTACGCCGGATCGCGGCATCCCCGGTGTAAACGGGCGCCCGGCGGACGTAGGACGGGATACGACCTACGGTAGCGAACACGATTTCATCGACGACAAGTCGCAATCCCTGCGCTCGAAGCTCAGTTATGAGCTCAACGACAACTGGCAGCTGCGCCACACCCTGGGCGTGTTCAAGCTCAACAGCGATTTCGACAACACCTACCTGACCGGTTACACCCCGGCGACCAACAAGGTCACGCGCCAGCACTGGCAACAGGACCTGACCACCCGCAACGTCTACAACAACGTCGAACTGGAAGGCGGTTTCGACACGTTCGGCCTTGAACATCGTTTGCTGACCGGCATCGAAATCGGCAGCCAGCGGCGCGACCCTACGTTGTACAACGCGGCCACCGGACGCGGGACTCAGCCGGTGCCGGCACTGGACCTGTACAACCCCGACCGCAATTTGCGCCATACCGGACGGATGCAGGTTTCCAGCAGCACTCACACCGAAGTCGACAGCCGTGCGGTGTACGTGCAGGATCAACTGCGTCTGAACGATCAATGGCAACTGCTGGCGGGTTTGCGTTACGACACCTTCGACATCGAGTCGACCAACAAGCTGCGGGACATTTCCGAAGATCGCGACAGCCATAGCACCAGCCCGCGTGTAGGACTGGTGTGGACGCCGCTGCAGAATCATTCCTTCTACGCCTCCTGGACCAAGACTTTTTCCCCGGTCGGCGGTGGTTTGATCGGCATCACCCCGGGCGCCGCCGGCAACAGCAACGACCTGAGTCCCGAGCTGACCAAGCAAAAAGAAATCGGCGTGAAGAGCGACTGGCTCGATGATCGCCTGAGCACCACGTTGGCGATCTACGAACTGGAACTCTACAACCGCCGTACCAGCGATCCCAACGATCCGACCGTCACCTTGATGACCGGCGTGCAACGTTCCCGCGGGATAGAGCTGACTGGCACCGGCAAAATCGCCGGCAACTGGTACGTGCGCGGTGGCGTGGGTGTGCAGGACGCGACGGTCGAAAAGGACAACAACGGCTTTGAAGGCAAACGCATCAGCAACGTGGCCAAGCATAACGGCAGCCTGTTCCTGACCTGGAAGCCGGAAATGGGCTGGTACGCTGAAACCGGTCTGACCCTGGTAGGCCAGCGTTATGCCGACAACCTCAACACCACCGTCCTGCCGGGTTATGGCCGTTGGGATGCATTGGCCGGGTTCCGGCAGAAGGATTGGGATTTGCGCGCGGCGCTGAACAACATCAGCGACAAGACCTATTACTCGTCGGCCACCAGCGCGGCGCAGATTCAGCCGGGTGAACCGCGCAGCCTGGTCGTGACCGGGACCTACAGCTTTTAAGGGCAAGATCAAAAGATCGCAGCCTGCGGCAGCTCCTACATAGATCGGTGTAGGAGCTGCCGCAGGCTGCGATCTTGGCGTGCTGACAGGCGCCACCCTTTCCAACTGGCAAAAAAAAAGCGCCGCCATCCCGGCAGCGCTTTTACCAATCCGTTGTTTTTCTTCTTATCCTTCCATCACATCCCACAACGCTTCCAGCTCCGCTTCGCTGAATAAACCAGCGGGGTAGCGCTCGATCATCATCCGGCGCGGATCAGGTTCTCTGATCTGACGCGTTCCATTGGACTTCAACCAGTGCGCCAGGATCTGGAGTGAATCGCTGTTTACTGCCAGGGGATGCAACGCCCGCTCGCTCACTACATTCACTTCGGCGTTCATTTCCGCGCTCTCTCCTGGTGTGTGAGCGGCTAACTTATCCAAGGTTTATGACAGAACATCGCAGTTCTCTCCTCCCTGTTTTACACCAGGAGAGATACAAGAGCTGTGCCAAGGTTTAGAAACTGTCGACAAGCGGATACAAAAAAGCCCACAGTCCTGAAGGGCTGCGGGCTTCCTGTAACGCGGGAGGGAAAAACAGTTGTCGGGCCGATTCTGCAATCAACTCAAGCTGTTACAACCCCACTCACTCCTTGTGCGGCGCTGGCTGTTGTTGGGTAAGGCAGTGGATGTTACCGCCTCCCAGTAACAGTTCGCGGCCGGGCACCATCACCACTTCGTGCTGCGGGAACAGTGCCTGCAAAATCTCTTTTGCCGGGCCATCCAACGGATCGTCAAAGCTCGGCGCGATGATGCCGCCGTTAACGATCAGAAAGTTCACGTAGGAACCGGCCAGACGCACGGTCGGATTACGTTCCTGAGTTCCGTCCACCGGATCAACACCAGCGCACTCTTCTTCGGTCGCAAACAGCGGCCCCGGAATCGGCATCTTGTGCACCGTGAATGGGCGACCCTTGGCGTCGGTGCTGATTTCCAGCACTTTCATTGCCGCCTGGCAGCGCGGGTAGTTCGGATCCTGCGGGTCATCGGTCCAGGCCAGCAACACTTCGCCCGGACGCACGTAGCAGCAGAAGTTATCCACATGGCCGTCGGTTTCGTCGTTGAACAAACCGTCCGGTAGCCAGATGATTTTATCCACAGCCAGATTGGCGCTGAGCACCGCTTCGATCTCTGCACGGTTCATGTGCGGATTGCGATTGCGGTTAAGCAGGCATTCTTCGGTAGTGATCAGCGTGCCTTCGCCATCAACGTGGATCGAACCGCCTTCAAGTACAAAACCCTGGGTGCGGTAGCGCTGACTGCGCTCGATCTCAAGGATCTTGCCGCCCACCTGGGAATCGCGATTCCACGGCGAATACAGACCACCATCGAAACCGCCCCACGAGTTGAAGTCCCAATTCACACCACGGACTTCGCCACTGTTATTGATGACAAACGTCGGACCAGTGTCGCGAACCCAGGCGTCGTCGCTGGACATTTCCACCACACGAATATTCGGCACGTCCAGACGGGCACGGGCGTTTTCGTATTGGCCGGCGGAAACCGCCACGGTCACCGGTTCAAAACGGGCAATGGCTTTGGCTACCGCGACGTGCGCGGCTTGCGCCGGTTTGCCACCCAGACGCCAGTTGTCCGGGCGCTCGGGCCAGATCATCCAGGTCTGGGTTTGCGGCGCCCATTCGGCGGGCATGTAAAAGCCGTCGGCGCGAGGCGTGCTGTGCAAAGTGGTCATGGCGATCAGGACTCCAGGGAACCGTCGAGGGTTTTCAGTGTGCCATACAGGTTCGGACGACGATCACGGAACGAGCCCCAGGCGCTGCGGATGTGTTCCAGTTCGTCCAGGTCGAAGCTCTGAACCAGTACACCTTCTTCGGTTTCGTTGAGTTCTTGAACCTTCTCGCCGAACTGGTTGGCGATGAACGACGAGCCGTAGAACGTAATGTCGTAGCCGTCCTGCTCTTCGTTGCCGATGCGGTTGCTGGCGATCAGCGGCATCAGGTTGGCGCCGGCATGGCCTTGTTGCACGCGCTGCCAGTGATCACGGGACGAAATGGTCTTGTCGTGTGGCTCGCTGCCGATCGCGGTCGGGTAGAACAGGATTTCCGCGCCCAGCAACGCCATGCTGCGGGCGCATTCCGGGAACCACTGGTCCCAGCAGATACCCACGCCGATTTTCGCGTAACGGGTGTTCCAGACTTTGAAGCCGGTATCGCCCGGATTGAAGTAATACTTTTCGTGGTAGCCAGGGCCGTCCGGGATATGGCTTTTACGATAAATCCCGAGGTTGCTGCCGTCGGCATCGATGATCGCGATGCTGTTGAAACGCGCGCGGCCCGCCAGTTCGTAGAAGCTGATCGGCAAAACCACTTGCAGTTCTTTGGCGACTTTCTGGAAGTGCTTGATGGCGACGTTGTCTTCAACGGTCGTGGCCAGCTGCAGGTAATCCGGGTTCGGCTTCTGGCAGAAGTACGGAGCCTCGAACAGTTCCTGGATCAGGATGATCTGCGCGCCTTGCGCCGCGGCCTCACGGACCAGCCGCTCAGCGGTCTCGATATTGGCTTCAAGGTCCCAGGAACAGGCCATCTGGGTGGCGGCGACGGTAACGATACGGCTCATGAATCATCTCCGGGGCAATTGCTTGACGGTCGAGTGTGGCATCGACCAATGACAGAAATGGGAAGCACCGGGCGTGGTGGGTCCACACCGTGGGCAGCGGTGACTTTATAGCCGATAAAAATCGGCTTTTAAAGCTAAAAACAGTCCGCCTGTCGAAATTAACTCAAGTAACCCAGATAATAATCGAACTTTACGCTATCCCTGTGGGAGCGCGCTTGCTCGCGATGAGGCCAGACCAGCCAACATTGATGTTGAATGCTGGACCGTTATCGCGAGCAAGCTCGCTCCCACAGGGGATGGGTGTTTACAGACCCTCGGCGAGCACCTTCGACAGCATGTCCACGAAGAAATCCACGCTCTGACGCGAGGTCACCATCGGCGGTTTGATCTTGAGGATGTTCAGGTAATCGCCAGTCGGCTGCATGAAGATCCCCAGCTCGCGCAATCGATCACACAGCGCCGTTGTTTCTTCGGTTGCCGGTTCCAGGGTTTCGCGATTGCGGATCAACTCGACGCCTAGATAGAAGCCGGAACCATGCACCGCGCCCATCAGCGGATGAATATCGATCAGCGCTTCAAGCCGTTCCTTGAAATACCCGCCCACGACCTGAGCGTTTTCCCAGAGCTTTTCTTCCTCCATCACATCCAGCACTGCCATGCCGATCTGGCAACTGACCGGGCTGCCGCCGGCCGACGAGAAGAAGTAACCCTCGGCCTCCAGCGCTTCGGCGATTTCCCGACGGGTGATCACCGCGCCCAACGGCTGGCCGTTGCCCATGCCTTTGGCCATGGTGATGATGTCCGGCACCACGCCTTGTTCTTCGAAACCCCAGAAAAAGTTGCCCATGCGGCCGTAACCGACCTGCACTTCGTCGGCGATGCAGACACCGCCCTGAGCACGAACCAGCGCATAAACCTGCTTCAAATACCCCGGCGGCAGCGAGATACCGCCGGCATTGCCGTACACCGGCTCGCAGATGAAACCAGCCAGCTGACGTTTCTGCTCGGCAATTTTCGCCAGGTTGTGTTCGACGCTGCGCACGTAGTCCGGCGCACTGCCCGGCCCACGGAATTCGCCGCGATAGGTGTTCGGCGCGGTGACCGGATGCACCCAGTCCGGACGGCTGCTCAAGGCCTTCGGGTTGTCGGCAATCGAGGTCGAGACCGCATCGGCTGCCACCGACCAGCCGTGATACGCCTCAAGCACACTGAGCATGTCGCGACCGCCGCTGTAGGCCCACGCCAAACGGATCGCAAGGTCGTTGGCCTCGGTGCCGCTGTTGACCAGGAACACTCGATCCATGGAGTCCGGCGACAGTTTCAGCAAACGTTCGGAGAACTCGGCAATCGCCGCGTAGTTAAAACGCGAGTTGGTGTTGAGCAGTGACCACTGACGACTGGCGACCGCGGCCATGCGCGGATGACCGTGGCCCAGCACCGCGACGTTGTTGAGCATGTCGAGGTAGGAACGGCCTTGCATGTCGATCAGGTGATTACGCCAGCCGCGTTCGATGCGCGGCGGGTCGACGTAATAGTGCTTCTGGGTACGGGCGAAACTGGCGTCGCGGCGGGCCAGCAACGTCTGCGAATCGAGTTCCTCTTCGGCGTCACAGGCCAGACCCAGCAGCACCGCCGGCGACGGGCACAACGCTTGCCAGGC
Organism: Pseudomonas rossensis; assembly: GCF_039888995.1. Lineage (NCBI taxonomy): Bacteria > Pseudomonadati > Pseudomonadota > Gammaproteobacteria > Pseudomonadales > Pseudomonadaceae > Pseudomonas > Pseudomonas rossensis. The sequence continues at coordinate 16,142 of NZ_JBBWCB010000008.1, forward strand.
CGCGGCGCGAGACGGAGTGCAAAACAAGGGCGCATTGAACGAAGCGCCTCGGCACAACTGCACCACCAATGGCCCACTGACCGAACCCAGCACCTGGCCTTTAACCAGCGCTGCGCCCGTGTACAGCGACGGGGTCACTCCCCACAACCGCACGCTCAGTTGCGGACCGTCCAGTTGCAGCACACCCGCCGCTGGCTGATGCACCATCCCGGCAAACGGTGACTCGACCGCCGTGCCGTGGGGCACTCGCAATTCGACGTGCAATGGGCACGTGTCCGGCTCAGTGGCGCTGTCCGGCCGGGTGCGGGACAAACGATATTGCCCATAACGACTGGCCGCCAGACCGTGAGCCGCGGCAGCTTCGGTCAGCAGCCGCTGATCGATCCCCTCCTGCTCCCAGTTGCCGGCCTCGAAATGCGGACTGAGCACGCCCAAATCGATCAACGCAAACTCACGACCCACCAGGCTCGGCAGTAGCGGCGCAAAGCCTTCGCTGCCGATGCTCGGCAGGCTCTGGCCGACGGCGGTCAGGATCGCCGCTTCCATCAACGCCAACGGCACCGATGTGGCGACGCGGAAAATCTCCCACTCGTGGGTGAGGTTGTCACGGCTGTATTCGTTGCCCGGATCAATATTGACCTGCTGCTCGCCGCTGAGCACCAACACCGCCGCACGGGCGACGATCAGTGGCCAGAGCGCCAGTAGCTCTTCATGCGTGAGCGGATTGACAGCGTGATAGGCCTGAACCGCCGGCAAAATGTAGAACGGATCGCCATCAGCGTGGTGCAGCAGCGCTGCGCAGGTCACCGACAGATCAGTGATGCGCCAGGTACGGATCAGGTCGCCGAAATCGATCACGCCCTGCAATTGCCACTGGCGTTGCGAATCTCGCTGCCACACCACGTTGTCGTCGGTGATGTCCATGTGAATCGCCTGCACTGGCAGCTTATCCACAAGCGGTTGCAAATGACGCTCGGCCTGTTTAGCCGCATCGGCAATCAGCCGGCGTTGCTGGTCGTCGCTGATGACCGGCAGCAAGTGCGTGATCAGCGCGTTGGCGTGACGGGCGTCCCATTGAAGGGTGCGCTCAAGGCCCGGATGGTCGAAACCGGCCAGCGCCAGGTCCATTTCACCGCAGAGTCGACCAAAACCGGCCACCACTGAACCGGGCAGATGATCCAGGTGTGTGAGCGACTGGCCTTCGATGTAATCGAGCAGGCGCACATGCACCGGTTGGCCGCCGACTTCCAGGGAGAGAAGGTCTGCACCGTTTTTGGCGGGAATCACTCGTGGCACATGCACATCGGGGTGTTCACCCAAATGCCTAAGCCCGGCGTGCTGAGCGTGCAGCTCCAGCGCCGAGTAGTCGCCACGGCAGATTTTCAGGACAAAACGCCCCTGGTCGCTGTCGACCCGATAGTTAAGATCCTGCTGGCTGCCGAGGGCCTGCAACCTTCCACTCAGCCCGTAATGTCCCTTCAACAGCTCAAGCGCTTGCTCCGCAGACACTTGCGGGCTGGGCAAACTGGCGCGATGAATCAACGTGGCGAGTGGCATACAACGACCCCTGAAATTTTATTAGGCGCTTATATCGCCACTGCTTTGAGCGATACGCAACCCCTTCGCCTGCCTGAAATCCTCCTGAGGTTCGACAAATCAGTTAACGGATCAGGAAAAAAAATCACTCCACTCGCACCGGACGCCACTTTGCGCAAGAATGTCGCCCATCAACGCCTATTGCTGGAGAAAGACCATGAAAGTAGTCACCACCGACCTGCCCGGTGTTCTGATCATCGAACCCAGGGTATTTGGTGACGAGCGCGGTTTCTTCTATGAAAGCTTTAATGCCAAGGCTTTCAATGAAGCGACTGGCCTGGAGACAAATTTCGTTCAAGACAACCATTCCCGTTCGCAAAAAGGCGTATTGCGCGGCCTGCACTACCAACTGGAAAACACTCAAGGCAAACTGGTTCGCGTCACAGTCGGCGAAGTACTCGACGTGGCTGTGGACATTCGCCGCAGCTCGCCACATTTCGGCAAATGGGTGGCCGTGCGTCTGTCCGCCGAGAACCATCGCCAACTCTGGGTCCCGGAGGGTTTCGCCCACGGTTTCGTGGTGTTGAGCGAGTTCGCCGAATTCCTCTACAAAACCACCGACTACTACACTCCGTCCGCCGAGCGCTGCATTCGCTGGGACGACCCGGACCTGGCCATCGATTGGCAACTGGATGAAGCACCGCAACTGTCCCATAAAGATCAGGCCGCCGCGTTCTTCAAGGACGCTGACGTCTTTTCCTGAAACACCGTCTGAATCTTCGCCGCACAGTCGTGCCTGACCCACGGCGCGCAGACTGCGCCCGCAAGCCTAGGCATAATGCGCCTGTACCCACAGGCGCTCGATGCTCATGACTCCAACCCTCCCCCGCAGACCCCGCTGGCGCAGCCTGGCCCTGCTCGCGCTGTGCCTGGCGCCATTGCTGTGGCCGCTGGAGCATCTGGCCGAGCGTTACTACCGCAGCGAACTGGCCGGGCAGAACCGCCAGACGCTCGACCTTTACGTCGCCAACCTGCTGGGTACCCTGCACCGTTATGAAGTGTTGCCGCAAATCCTCGGCGATCTGCCGGCCCTGCGAGCCGTCCTCGGCGCGCCCGACGATGGCGTCACCCAGGGCAACGCCAATCGCTTGTTGAAAAATATCAGCGCCCAGACCGGCGCCGAAGTCATGTACCTGATGGACACCACGGGCAAGACCCTGGCCGCGTCCAATTGGGACAAGCACGACAGTTTCGTTGGGCGTAATTTTTCCTTCCGGCCGTATTTCAGCGAAGCCATGGCCGGGCGGCTTGGGCGCTTTTTCGGTTTGGGCACGACATCGGCCAAGCGTGGCTATTTCTTCGCCGCCGCCGTGCGTAACGGCGAAAAGATCATCGGCGTGCTGGTGGTCAAGGTCGACCTGGACCACACCGAAAGCCTCTGGGGCAAAACCCCGGAACAACTGCTGCTGACGGACCATAACGGTGTGGTCATTCTCACGTCGCGGCCCGAGTGGCGATTCCGCTCGACCCGCCCGTTGGGCGAAGAAGAACGCAAGGCTATTGCTGCGATTCAACCCTATCCGACCCGTGATCCCAAACCATTGCGGCTCAACCCCAACGCCTGGCTGACACAAACCCAGCCCATCGCAGAAACCGGTTGGAACGTCAGCATCCTCGCCCCACGCACTTTGATTGATCGCCCGGTACGCACGGTCGTCGCCATCGGCGGCGCGACATTGTTGGTCTTGATGTTGCTGCTGGGTCTGATGATGCAGCGACGCCGTCATTACCTCGAACGAATCGCCTTCGAAGCCAAGGCCCGTCGTGAGTTGGAAGGCCGGGTAGCCGAGCGGACCAGCGACCTCGAAGGCCTCAACCGTCGACTGAAACAGGAAGTGCTGGAACGCGAACAGGCCCAGCAAGAGCTTGTTCGCGCTCAGGATGATCTGGTGCAGGCCGGCAAACTGTCGGCCCTTGGCACCATGTCGGCGAGCATCAGCCACGAATTGAATCAACCGCTGGCGGCGATCCGCAGCTACGCAGAAAACGCCGAGGTGCTGCTCGATCATCAGCGCACCGACGATGCGCGCGGCAACCTCAAGCTGATCAGCGAACTGACGGGGCGCATGGCGTCGATCATCGCCCACCTGCGCGCCTTCGCCCGGCGCGATCGCCACGCCCCGGAAAGCGTCGCCCTCCAACCGGCGCTGGACGATGCGCTGGCGCTGCTGGCCAAGCGTCGACGCAGCATGGAAGTCGAGCTGATCCGCGACTTGCCGGCCGCCACCCTGTGGGTCGAGGCCGGGGAAACCCGTCTGCGTCAGGTGCTCGGCAATCTGCTGGCCAACGCCTTGGACGCCCTGACGGAAAAAGGCCCGCCACGTAAGCTCTGGTTGAGTGCCCAATCCACTGCCGACGGCGTCAATTTGTACATCCGCGACAATGGCCCCGGGTTCTGCCTGGAGGCACTTGGCCGCGCCAGCGAGCCCTTCTACACCACCAAGACCCGCACTCAGGGGCTTGGGTTAGGGCTGGCGATTTGCGAAACCCTGATGCGCGCCTTCGGTGGTGAACTGTCGTTCGCCAACCACAAGGAAGGTGGCGCCCTGATTACCCTGAAGTTGCGTGCAGGCGCACCGGGTGTGAGCCTGCAACCGTCCGAGGACCGAAGTGCATGACCATCGACAACCGCATCCAGGTCGTGCTGATCGACGACGATCCCCACCTGCGTCAGGCCTTGAGCCAGACGCTGGACCTGGCTGGCCTGAAAATCCTGCCTCTGGCCGAAGCCAAAGGCCTGGCGGGGCAACTGGAGCGTGACTGGCCGGGCGTGGTGGTCAGCGACATCCGCATGCCGGGCATGGACGGCCTCGAACTGCTGACCGAACTGCATGCCCAGGACCCGGAGCTGCCAGTGCTGTTGATTACCGGTCACGGCGATGTACCACTGGCCGTGCAAGCCATGCGCGCCGGGGCTTATGACTTTCTGGAAAAACCCTTCGCCAGCGACGCCCTGCTCGACAGCGTCCGCCGCGCCCTGGCCCTGCGCCGGCTGGTGCTGGACAACCGCAGCCTGCGTCTGGCCCTGAGCGATCGCAATGAGCTGAGCACCCGACTGGTCGGGCAATCGGCGCCGATGCTGCGCCTGCGCGCGCAGATCGGTGCATTGGCAGCGACCAAGGCCGATGTGCTGATCCTTGGCGAAACCGGTGCCGGTAAAGAAGTTGTCGCACGCGCATTGCACGATCTGTCGAGCCGTCGTAACGGTCCGTTCGTGGCGATCAATGCCGGCGCCCTGGCCGAGTCGGTGGTAGAAAGCGAGCTGTTCGGTCACGAGCCCGGCGCCTTTACCGGCGCGCAAAAACGTCGCATCGGCAAGTTCGAATTCGCCAATGGCGGCACGTTGTTCCTCGATGAAATCGAAAGCATGAGCCTGGATGTACAGGTGAAATTGCTGCGTTTGCTGCAAGAGCGGGTCGTCGAGCGCTTGGGCGGTAATCAACTGATCCCGTTGGACATCCGCATCATCGCTGCGACCAAGGAAGACCTGCGTCAATCCGCCGATCAGGGCCGCTTCCGTGCCGACTTGTATTACCGCCTGAACGTCGCACCGCTGCGTATTCCGCCGCTGCGTGAGCGCGGCGAAGATGCACTGATGCTGTTCCAGTATTTCGCCGACGAAGCCAGCGCTCGTCACGGTCTGCCACCCCACGAGTTGCAACCGGGACAACGCGCCCTGCTGCTGCGCCACACCTGGCCGGGCAACGTGCGGGAATTGCAGAACGCGGCCGAACGCTTTGCCCTGGGCCTGGAACTGGCCCTGGACAATAACGCAGCGGATGGCGCTGTCGGCATGACGGTCGAAGTGGTCAGCGGCGGTCTCAGCGAACAAGTGGAAAACTTCGAGAAGAGCTTGATCGCCGCCGAACTGGCGCGTTCTCACAGCTCGGTGCGCAGCCTCGCCGAAGCCCTTGGCATCCCACGCAAGACCTTGCACGACAAACTGCGCAAGCACGGGCTGAACTTCGCCGACGGTGGCAGCAGCCACACCGACGAACTCGATTGAGCTACCGTCAATTCATCATCTTCAAACAAGAGATCCGTGCATGAGCCGCGACAGCCGTCATCTGGAATCAGTCCTCCATCGCGACATTCCCCTGACGCGGGATATGGGCCTCAAAGTGCTCGATTGGCACGACCAGCAACTGCGCCTGCACTTGCCGCTGGAGGCCAACGTCAATCATAAAAGCACCATGTTCGGCGGCAGCCTGTATTGCGGCGCCGTGCTGGCCGGTTGGGGCTGGCTGCATTTGCGTTTGCGGGAAGAAGGGGTGGAAGGCGGACACATCGTGATTCAGGAAGGACAGATCAGCTATCCGCTGCCGGTGACCATGGACGCGACAGCTATTTGCCACGCGCCGAGTGCGGCGGTGTGGAAGAAGTTTTTGGCGATGTATGTGCGGTATGGACGGGCGCGGTTGACGTTGCATTCTCGGATTGTGAATGTGGGGAGTGAGGAAGATGCGGTGACGTTTACCGGGCAGTACGTCCTCCACCGCTAAAGCAAAATATCGCAGCCTCGTTTCACTCGACAGCTGCTACAGGGGGCGCGTTTCTCTGTAGCAGCTGTCGAGTGAAACGAGGCTGCGATCTTTTGATCTTTACGCCCGCGCCAACGCCAGCAGTTTTTCGCGCCACGCAGCCTTCGCCGGCAGCGCCAGGAAAAACTCATTCAACAACGATTCCCGCGCCGGATAACAAAACGGCGCACCGCTCAAATCCAGCACCTCACCGCCCGCCCCTTCAAGCACGCCTTGTGCCGCCGCCGTGTCCCACTGCGAAGTCGGCGCCAACCGCGGATAACAATCCGCCGCCCCCTCAGCCAACAAACAGAACTTCAACGAACTGCCGATGTTAGCCAATTGCAGTTCACCCAGACTGTCACTCAACCCGGCCAGCAGGCGCTCCTGCTCAGGACTTGAATGCCGACGACTGGCAACCACGGTAAACGCTTCACCCTCAGCAGGGACCTCGCGAACCTGAATCGGCAAAGGCTCCGCGCCTTTATCGCCACGCCACGCGCCCAAACCAGCACCACCGACGTAGAAGCGCCCGTTGGTCGGCATCGACACCACGCCAAACACCACTCGCCCCTGCTCGATCAGCGCGATATTGACGGTAAATTCTTCGCTACCGGAGATGAACTCCTTGGTTCCATCCAGTGGGTCCACCAGCCACCAACGCTGCCACCCGGCGCGCACGCTCTGGGGAATGTTGGCGTCTTCTTCGGACAGCACCGGGATGCTCGGGGCCAGTGCCGTCAGCCCGGCCAGGATCACATGGTGAGCGGCCATGTCGGCGGCCGTCACCGGGGAATCATCGGATTTTGCAGTCACGGCGACGTTGGCACGCCAAAACGGCAGAATCGCTTCACCGGCTTTCAGCGCCAGTTCAACAACAGGCGCCATCAACGGATGGGGGAAAATCATGGCTGGAACACTCCACGCTGAGTCAGTAGATCACGGGCCAGATACAGTGCTGCCAATGCACGGCCCTCAGTGAATCGCGGGTTCTGGGCCAAGGCCGACAACTCACGCAGGTTGATTTTGTCCACGCCCATCGGCTCGGGCTCATCGCCTTCAAGGCTTTCTTCGTACAGATCAGTGGCCAGCACCACCTGGATCTTCTGGCTCATGTAACCGGGCGACAACGACAACTCAGTCAAATGCTCCAGTTGCCGCGCGCCATACCCGGCCTCTTCCTTGAGCTCCCGCTCGGCCGCCGCCAGCACGTCCTCGCCCGGCTCGATCAAGCCTTTAGGCAAAGACAGCTCGTATTCATCCGTGCCGCCGCAATACTCTTCGACCAGCACCGCGTGGTCCGCATCCAGCATCGCCACGATCATCACCGCGCCATAACCGGCGCCCTTGCCGACCAGTCGCTCATACGTGCGCTCCACGCCATTGGAAAAGCGCAACTTCAGCTCTTCGACGCAGAACAAACGGCTGGTGGCGACGATCTCGCGGGCGAGGATGGTGGGTTTCTGGCGCATGAGCGGCTCCTTGGCGATAGCGCGTTACTATACCCGGCCTATCCTGATTGTTTACGTCGGATATCTTTTTTACCGCTGGAGAAGTTTTTATGTCCCTGCTGCCCTGGCGCGACATCGACACCGTTCTGCTGGATATGGACGGCACGCTGCTGGACCTGCATTACGACAACCATTTCTGGATGGAACACCTGCCCCAGCGTTACGCCGAATTGCACGGGGTAAGTCGGGCCATGGCCGAGATGGAGTTGCAACCGTTGTTCGAACGCAACGCCGGCCAGTTGCAGTGGTATTGCCTGGATTTCTGGAGCGCCGAGCTCAAACTGCCGGTGCGCGAACTGAAACTGGAAACCGCGCATTTGATTGCCTTGCGACCGGATGCGGACACCTTTCTGGCCGCCATCAAACAAGCTGGCAAGCGAGTGGTGCTGATCACCAATGCACACCGCGATTCGCTGTCATTGAAACTGGAAAGAATCGAACTGGCGCCGTACTTCGAGCGGTTGATCAGCTCGCATGATTACGGGTTTGCCAAGGAAAACCCGCAATTCTGGGATGCCTTGCAGGCGGACATCGGCTTCGACCCGACGCGCAGTCTGTTTATCGACGACACCTTGCCGATTCTGCGTAGCGCCCGCGACTTTGGGGTTGCGCATCTATTGGCCGTGAGCGAACCGGACAGCCGCAAAGGGCCCAAAGACACCGCAGAGTTTGCGGCGGTGGGGGATTATCGAGAATTGATCGAAGGCCTTTAGAACTGTCTGTAAACGAAAAAAGCCGCCGCGCTGACCGCCAAAGGCCAGCCCGCAGGCTCCCGCCTATGCAAAAAGCTCACTAGCTTAACCCTACTCCCGCGCTCGATACATGTCCTGAACGCTAACTATAAACTGCACATAAAAGCATTTTCGAACGCCTATTAAGGATCAAGAATCGTCACGGTAAATAAGTTACTGCGTCAGGGGCACGTATGCGCTGCCGTAGCTTGGTAGCTTCCACGCAGGGGAGTCGCGCGCACCTAAAAGGAGCAAATCCTCCAGAGGCAGCGCTCGGCGTCAGTTCCAGCGGTCCCAATGGCAGTAACTCAGATACAGGGAAAATAGACAGACTCTGGAGTTATCCGTGAAGCACATCCAACATCCTCGTAAGGCCCCCACCCAGACTCGTTCGAAAATGATGGTCGAGGCCATCCTCGAAACCACTGCCAACGTGGTGGTCAAACATGGCTATGCTGGGACCAATACCAACCTGGTCGCGCAGCTGGCCGGCGTCAGCGTCGGATCGGTCTATCAGTATTTCCCCAACAAAGACTCACTGATAGCCGCCCTGCACTATCGCAAGGTCAAGGCCACTCACGAAGCCATCCAAGGCCTTCTGACCCGCTCAGACATCTCCAGCCTGCAAGGGCATATCGAGCACTTGGTACGAGCCTTCCTGACCCCACATACGAAGGAGCCGGAGCTGCATCGACTGCTGGAGCAAGAGTTCTCGTTCTTGAATGATCAGACGACCGAGGATGCGTATAAAGCGGAAATCCCGCTAATGGTGCAGGACCTGCTGGGGCGCTGGGCCGACCAACTGGTGCAAAACGATATCCAGCTGGCCGCCTGGCTAGTGACCCGGATGATCAGGTCACTGATACATGCCTATGTGATCGAATGCCCCGATTTTTGCCCCAAGGCTATCGAAAAAGCCATCTGCGACTCAGTCATGGGCTATCTGTGCGGGACAGCCAACAACACTTCGCTACTGGTTTCCCGCGCGCGACGGATTGCAAAAAACCGCACCAACGCCCGCATGGCGCACTCATGCGCCCCCGCGGCGTGACGCCTGCACCGCGCACAATTGCTCATAACGATTGAGCAGTCGCCTGGATTGTAGATAGCTTGGCACCTCAACAATTAGCCCATCCACTTCTGCCCGCACCTTACCGCCACTGGCAGCCTGTTCGAAGGCCTCGATCTGGCGAACTGACAACTCGGCATCGGCACTTGTCGGTGTCAGATAGCGATTGGCAACGGCCACGTGATCCGGATTGACCACACCTTTTGCCTGATAACCGATAGAGCGCGCAACGCGCATGTCCGCTTCGGCGCCCTCGTCATCAGCAAAGGTATAGGGCGAATCAATCGCCAGGACTCCGGCAGCAGCGCATTCAAGGAGAAAACGGGATCGGGGATAGAACAGCTCGGTCCCTTCTCTACTGCGCCCGGCACCGAGGTCAGCGACCATATCTTCAGTCGCTACCAGCATTCCCTTGATTCGCGGGCTCGAATGCGCGATATCGATCGCTCGCACCACACCCAGGGCGGTTTCGATGTTCGGGACAATCAGCGTTGAGCCCTGCTTGATCGAAAGCATCGACTCCAGCCGGGTAATTTGCTGGTCCAACTCGATCATCTGTTCAGTGGATTCGACTTTCGACATCATGATGATTGCCGGCCGGCCGACCATAACCGCACTTAGATCATCATGGCCGCACGTTTCGAAGGGATTGATGCGCACCGAAGTGATACGCCCGCACTCGCGCCAATGGTCCATGACTCTCGCCGATAATGCGCGGGCCTCTGCGCGCCTGGCCGGCGGCGTGAAATCTTCCAGCTCCTGTACCAGGACATCGGCACCCGTTTGCAGTGCCGCATGCAGCGCGACCTCTTCTGCGCCTGGTACAAACAAGAACGTACGGCATAGCGCCAACGGGTTTTCGGGGGACATAGCCATAGCATCTTCCTGATGATCTGTTGGGTTGAGAGAGGAAAAAATACGAGGTACTTCTAGAGCATGGTCAGGCCGCCATCCACCGGAATAGTCACACCACTGACAAATGAGGCTTTGCCGGACAACAACCACGCGATAACCTCGGCGGCTTCGTTCGCCGAGCCTTCACGACGCAATGCGGTCATCTCATGCAAACGCTGTAACTGGCCATCCTGACGAGTGGTGTCATCGAGCATCGGGGTACGAATCACGGCGGGGGCGACACAATTGACGTTAATACCTCGAGGGCCCAATTCGCGGGCAAGGCCCTTGGTCATGGTCACCACCGCGCCCTTGCTGGCGGCATAGGCCAGAGTCCCGGCCAAGCCACCACCGCGCAGCCCGGCGACACTGGCCACAGTGCAGATGCGAGCACCCGGGCTCATTCGCGGCACAGCCAATTGCACGACACTGAAGGTGCCGATCAGGTTGATATCCATCAGTGTTCGGAAACGCGCAGCCGTGAGCGAATCAAAAGGTGAGGTATCGACTACCCCGGCACAGGTTGCCAGGGCGTCTATCCGACCCTGCCAATCATCGATCTGCTGGAACACCCGAGCCAGCGCCTGCTCGTTACAGACATCGGCAACAAACCCGCGGTGCTGGCTACCCAGCCCACCGATCGCTTCCTCCAGCCCCTGCGCATTCATGTCCAGGCCTGCGACCAAAAATCCCAACTGGTGCAAGTGTCGTGCAGTGGCTGCGCCAATGCCGCTGGCGGCGCCAGTCACTACGGCCACGGGTTGTAATGAAGACATCTGAGCGGGACTCCTTGAGCATTCCGTTGCGGGTCGGCGTGAGCCTTGATCAGGTACCCACCCACTCGACTGGACGAGCCAGAACGAGCGCTTATGCTAAAAGAACCCGGACAGCCTCACTACTCGCATGCCAAACAGACAGCCCTTGGTTAATACAGCAGTCTAAAGCGACTTATTACTCGCATTTATTTTCTACTCGGTCGTTAATGTGTATTGTCCGACAATAGGAATACAACACCGTTCCTGAAAATGCGAGTACGCCAGTCTTATACGGACTGAAGTTGCTCTTCTGTTTACGCGCCCCTCAGATGAAACAAGACCGAGAACAGCGACTCTGCGCTACCTATCGATAGGTCCGCGCTCGCCAAGTTGGAAGTTTCGTCAGTCTTTTCGAGCGCAACGGAATGCGAGTAGCCACACTAATACCTGTGCCGTAGCATGAGTAACAAGTTGTGACAAGCGCTGAGAGAGCCTAGAACTATTAGTCATCAAAGCGTCATAAAGTTCAATGCTTTGATGAACACACCAACGCTTCTCACCAGCACAACTCAGATGTCTCACTAAGCCAAGAGGGTACTGCAATGGGCAACAATGGATTTGATACCGTCATCGAAGTTAAATATCGCGACACCGACTCGATGGGTCATGTAAGCAGCCCTGTTTACTACGACTACTTGCAGCACGCTTACCTGAGCTACATGCACAACCTGCTGAACCTGCCGAAGGATCAAAAGCTTCCGCACATCATGGTCAAGACCTCCTGCGAATATGTTAAGCCAGCGGTCTATGGCAACATCGTGACTGTCACCAGCCGTGTTATCGAGTTCGGCAACAAGAGCTTCGAGATGGAGCACATCATGCACCTTAGCGATGCAGGGAAAACCACTGTCGCTAAAGGCCTGTCCAAACATGTGATGTTCGACTACGCGGGCAATCGCACCATCACCGTCCCCGACGAATTCAAAAACCAGGTTCTGGCCTTCCAGGAGTAGTGATCGAAACCCGACCACGACTCGAACAATGATCGCTGGCCGATGCCACCAGGCCGGCGTCTAGGGTGTATTGATAGGTAACGCAAATATGCTGCTGTCCTGGACTACCGAACAACGAAGCCTGCTCGAGAAATACCGTGAAATCGGCGGGCAACTGGCAAGTGCAAACAAAGGCACACCGGTTGGGTTTGACCATGCCGGTTGGAGCCGCCTCTGCGAGGAGGGACTATGGAAACTGGTAATTCCATCCAGTCACGGCGGCACGGGAGAAGACTGGTGGGGCTTCACTGCAGCGCTTGAAGGGCTGGCCTCTTCGATCCGCACACCAGAGCTGCTGCTCTCGGTCATCGCTCAGGCCGGTATGGTTCGGGCGTTGATGCTGTATGGCAGCGAAAGCCAGAAGGACCGATACCTTCAGGCGATTCTCAACGGCGCAATCAGCGCCACCGGGATCGCCGAACCTGGCACCGGTACCGACGTCAGAAGCATCGACAGCACGCTCAGCCCTACCGCCGACGGCTACAGCCTGACCGGCAGCAAATACAATATCGCTCACGCACCGATCGCCGACTTCATGCTGATCGTGACCAAACTGGCCGATATCCCAAAGCACAATATCGCGCTGGTCCTGCTCGACGGCGACATGCAAGGCCTGAGCAGAGGCGAGCCGGATGACAAGCTCGGCAACAAGAATCTACCTACCGGCCCGCTGTACTTCGACAACGTTCAGGTACAGGCTTGCCAAGTACTGGGCAAAGCCGGTCGCGGCCTGCAACAACTGATCGACATTATTTCTTTGGGCCGACTTTATTACGGTCTGGTGGCAGTCAACCTGCCAACGCCTTATGTTGCCGAGGCCGTGCGCTACGCCGCCGAGCGACAAAGCTTCAATAGTTCAATCGACAGCCACCAATATGTACAAAAGCGCCTGATCAATATGACCATTGGCATGGAGCGCAATCGCTGGATGGTCTATGCCGCGCTGTACCAACTTCTTAATGGTCATCCGCAGGCGTTGATGAGTTGTTCCATCGCTAAACTTACCAGTGCCCAAGACTTGATAGAAACTGCACTAAGTCTGGTAAAACTGTATGGCAGTATCGGCTATCACGAAGGTGGCATCGCCACCTTTGTTAAAGATGCTCTGGGCTTTGCCAGTGTCGGCGGCACAGAAGAAATGCATCAAAAAAATATATTCAATCAAATGCTTCGACTGGCATCCCATACAGAATAACAAAACAGCAATGCAGCCAACTTAATAGCCGGTTGATCCTGCGCACTCTAAACAGTGTGCTGTCGGCTTTAGGTTGAGCTGTGACGTCTTATCGAATGCATAACACTGCGTGCGACGTTGTATCAGCCTCACTGCGTGGTTAACGGCCGCGTGCCGGTACAACCAATTGCATCAATGATGAGTGGCTTGAGATGAATAGCGAGAACATTCTTTTCTCTGTGGATCAAGGTGTCGCTGTCGTGGTTCTGAATCGTCCGGACCAATTCAACAGCTTTACCGCAGACATGCACGAGCAACTGCGCCAAGCGTTGGCTCTGGTTCGGCAAGATCCAGGTATTCGCGCCCTGTTGCTGACCGGCAAAGGCCGGGCGTTTTGCGCCGGGCAGGATCTGGCGTCGTTGCAGATAAATCCTGACGGAACACCAGCAAACCTGGGCGACCTGCTCGAGCATGACTACAACCCGCTGATCAGAGCCTTGCGTGACCTGCCAATTCCGGTGATCTGCGCCGTCAACGGCGTAGCCGCCGGAGCTGGAGCCAGTATCGCTCTTACCGCCGACCTGGTCATCGCGGCCCGCAGCGCCAGTTTTATTCAGGCCTTCGGCAAGGTTGGCCTGATACCCGATTCAGGCGTCAGCTGGGTACTTCCACGCCTGATCGGCAGCGCTCGAGCCAAAGCGCTGTTTATGTTGGGCGAGCGCATCAGCGCCGAGCAAGCACAACAGTGGGGAATGATCTGGCGTTGCGTAGATGACAGTGAGCTTGCAGACGAAGCGCTGCTGCTGGCTAGGCACCTTGCCACGCAACCGACCTACGCTCTCGGTCTGCTCAAGCGCTGCATGGATTTAAGCCAGCAACACAGCCTGGATCAGCAGCTTGAAACGGAACGCGAGTTGCAGACGCTGGCAGGGCAAAGCGAGGACTTCAGTGAAGGCCTCAACGCTTTTATCGAGAAGCGCAGCACTCACTTCAAGGGTCGTTGAAAATGGACGCAATCGCACGTTTGGACACTGCGGTCAGACCGCTGCTCAATACTCACGATGACGCACTTGAACACGCGTCGATCGACCAACTGCGGCACCACCAGTTGCAACGTTTGCGATGGAGCCTGTCACACGCCTACACCAACGTCCCGTGGCATCGCCAGCAGTTCCATGATTTGGGGGTTCACCCTTACGACCTGAACAACCTGGAAGATCTGGCACGCTTCCCGTTGACCAGCAAAGCCGAGCTGCGCGAGCACTACCCTTTCGGGCTGTTCGCCGTGCCCATGGAGCAAGTGGTTCGTCTGCACGCCTCCAGTGGCACCACCGGCAAACCGACAGTGGTCGGTTACACCCGCAACGACATCGATGTCTGGGCCTCACTGGTGGCCCGCTCGATTCGCGTGGCGGGCGGGCACAGCGGCGACCGTATTCACATTGCCTACGGTTACGGCCTGTTCACCGGTGGCCTGGGCGCACATTACGGTGCGGAGAAACTCGGCTGCACGGTTATCCCGATGTCTGGCGGGCAGACCGCTCGACAAGTCCAACTGATCCAGGATTTCCGTCCCGACATCATCATGGTCACGCCGTCTTACATGCTCAACATCGCCGAAGAAATCGAGCGTCAGGGTATCGCCACCGAAGATCTGTCACTGCGGGTCGGCATCTTTGGTGCAGAGCCGTGGAGCGCGCAGATGCGTAGCGAGCTGGAACAACGGCTCGGCATTCAGGCACTGGATATCTATGGATTGTCCGAGCTGATGGGACCGGGCGTTGCCATGGAATGCCTGGACACCAAAGACGGCCCGACACTTTGGGAAGACCATTTCTACCCTGAAATCATCGACCCCGACACCGGCGCGGTATTGCCCGACGGGCAGTTCGGTGAGCTGGTGCTGACCTCGCTCAGCCGCGAGGCACTGCCGATGATTCGTTATCGCACCCGTGACCTGACCCGACTGTTGCCAGGCACCGGTCGAGCCATGCGTCGCCTGGACAAAATCACCGGTCGTAGCGACGACATGCTGATCATCCGCGGGGTCAACGTGTTCCCGACGCAGATCGAGGAACAACTGCTCAAGCAGGCGCCGCTGAGCCCGATCTATGAGCTGCACATCTATCGCAGCGGCAACCTCGACAGCCTTGAAGTGCATGTCGAACTGCGCCCGGAGCACGCCGCGCTGAGCGAGCCTGAGCGGGATGCGCTGTGTCGCGAATTCGGCCATCAGATCAAGGTCCATGTCGGCATCAGCACGCAGATCAAGTTACAGCCCCACCACACGCTCAAGCGCTCGGAAGGAAAGGCTTGCCACGTCTTCGATCGACGCGGCGAGTACTGATTGCGCACCTCACACGTCTTCGACTCACACGAGGAACCGCTCATGCAATCTTCATCGCAAAAGGATTTCGGCTCGACCCACGAGTCTGACGAAGAAGCCGCCTTTATGGAAAAAATCCAGGCTGAAGTGAAAATAGAGCCCGACAACTGGATGCCCGCCGGCTACCGAAAATCACTGATCCGTCAGATATCCCAACATGCCCACTCGGAAATCGTCGGCATGCTCCCGGAAGGCAATTGGGTCACCCGCGCGCCAACGTTCAAACGCAAGCTGCAACTCATGGCGAAAATCCAGGATGAAGCCGGTCATGGCCTGTACCTGTATTGCGCCGCAGAAACACTCGGCGCCGACCGCGACCAGGAGATCGCCCGCTTGCATGCCGGGCAAGCCAAGTACTCGAGCATTTTCAACTACCCAACGCCGAGCTGGGCCGATGTCGGCACCATCGGCTGGCTGGTCGACGGCGCCGCGATCGTCAATCAGGTAGTCCTGCAACGGACCTCCTACGGCCCCTATGCACGGGCCATGGTGCGGATCTGCAAAGAAGAAAGTTTCCATCAGCGCCAAGGCTACGAGCTGCTGTTGGTGATGATGAAACAAGGCACAGAGGCACAGAAGGCAATGGTTCAGGATTCAATCAATCGCTTCTGGTGGCCGGTGCTGATGATGTTCGGGCCAAGTGACGCGCACTCGCCCAACAGCGCGCAATCGATGGCCTGGAAGATCAAACGCAACAGTAACGACGAGCTGCGTCAGCGATTCATTGACCAGACCATCGCGCAACTGGAATTCCTCGGTTGCACAGTCCCGGACCCGGACCTTAAGTGGAACGCCGGACGCGGTCACTACGACTTCGGTGAGATCCAGTGGGATGAGTTCTACCACGTACTCGAAGGTAATGGTCCCTGCAATCAAGAGCGCCTTGATACCCGCCGCCAAGCCTTCGAAGAAGGTAGCTGGGTACGCCAGGCGGCAGCCGCCCACGCTCGCAAACAACAAGAAAAAAACCGAGAGGCCGCGCATGTCTGAATGGTCCCTGTATGAGGTCTTCGTGCGCAGCAAGCACGGCCTCAACCACAAACATGTTGGCAGCGTGCACGCCACCGATGCGTGCATGGCCATCGAAAACGCTCGCGAGCTCTACACCCGGCGCAATGAGGGCATCAGCCTGTGGGTGGTCGCGGCGGAACAGATCACCGCTTCCAACCCGCAAGACAAGGAGATGCTGTTCGAACCGTCTCAGGACAAGGTTTATCGGCACGCCAGTTTTTATGAGCTGCCCGACGAAGTGGGGCATATGTGAGCCAGATCATGAATCAAACCGACGAGCTAATCGACTATCTGCTGCAAATGGGTGACAGCGCATTGATCACCGGCCAGCGCCTGTGCGAGCTGTGCGGGCATGCCCCGGCCATTGAGGAAGAACTGGCGCTGATGAATGTCGGCCTCGACCTGGTCGGCCAGGCTCGCAACTGGCTGGAGTACGCTGCCGAGCTGCTCAATGACGGGCGCAATGCCGACCGCTTGGCGTTCCTGCGCGGTGAACATCTGTATCGCAATCTGCTGTTGGTCGAACAGCCCAACGGAGACTATGCGCAAACCTGCGTGCGCCAATTTCTGTATGACGCCTGGCACTTTCATCGGCTGCAGGGTTTGCAGAACTCCAGCGACAAGATGGTCGCCGCTATCGCCAACAAAGCCCTGAAAGAAGTTACCTACCACCTGCGCCGCTCCAGCGAGTGGATGCTGCGCTTGGGCGACGGCACCGACTACAGCCATCAACGGATGCAGAGCGCGCTGGATCAGCTGTGGCGCTTCACTCATGAACTGTGCACGGTCAGCGACCGCGAGCAGCGTCAGTATCAAGTCGGTTTGAGCAGCGATCCCCAACTGCAGGTGAACGCCTGGCGCGAGACCGTAGAGGGCATCCTCGCCCGCGCAACCCTGAAGCTGCCGCCGCCTGCGCGCTACTTCTACTTGAGTGGCATCGAGGGACGGCACACGGAAAACCTCGGCCCGCTTTTGGCGACCATGCAGTCTCTACCACGAGCTTACCCAGATGCACGCTGGTGAGCTGATCGCGTCCGACTGGTGTGGTCGTCGGGCGAAGGCCGAGGACCTGCCAAACGCCTGGTCGCTCATGGCACAGGTGATGGACCCGGAAGTGCCGGTGGTCAGCCTGGTCGACCTGGGCATCGTGCGCGACATTCTGTTCCAGGACGGCCGGCTGAAGGTGGTGCTGACACCCACCTATTCCGGCTGTCCAGCGACCGAAATGATCGAGCAACGTGTGCGCCAGGCGCTGGAATGCGCAGGCTATGCCACGCCCTATCTGGAACAGCGACTGGCGCCAGCCTGGAGCTCGCAATGGATCACCAACCAGGGCCGGCAACGCCTGCTGGACTACGGCATCGCCCCGCCACAGGAGAAATCCGGCCCGGTGCCCTGCCCGCAATGTGCGAGTCTCGATACCGAAACCGTCAGCGAGTTTGGCTCGACCGCCTGCAAGGCGTTGTACCGGTGCCGCCGTTGCAAAGAGCCCTTCGACTACTTCAAGTGCATTTGAGTCTGTAGCTGACTCAGGAGAAATCCATGAACACCTTTCACCCACTGGAGGTCCGGGACATTCGGCGCGAAACCCGCGATGCGGTTTCGATTCTCTTCAATGTGCCCGGGGCATTGCGCGACACCTTCCAGTTTCAGCAGGGCCAGTACCTCGTACTGCGCACGCAACTGGATGGCGAAGAAATCCGCCGCTCCTACTCGATTTGCAGCGCTCCACATGAAAACGAGCTGCGGGTGGCGGTCAAGCAAGTCAGCGGCGGGCGCTTCTCCGAGTTCGCCAATCAAACGCTGGTCGTCGGCGATTATCTGGACGTCATGGCGCCAAGCGGCAATTTTTTTGTCGAGCTGGACGCGCAACGTCACGGCCGCTATCTGGGCATCGCCGCCGGCAGTGGCATCACGCCTTTGCTGTCGATCATCAAGACCACGCTCGAGCAGGAACCGCATAGTCAGTTCACCTTGCTCTATGGCAATCGCTCCAGTTCCGGGACGCTGTTTCGCGAACAACTGGGAGACCTGAAAGACCGCTATCTGGAACGCCTGAAGCTGATCTTCGTGATGAGCCGCGAGCGCCAGGATGTCGACCTCTATAACGGTCGCCTGGATGGGCAAAAATGCCGGCAATTCTTCACTCGCTGGATCGATGTCGCAGCGTTGGATCATGCGTTTATCTGCGGCCCGCATGCGATGACCATTGAGGTTCAACAAGCGTTGATCGAGCACCAGCTTGACCCCGCACGAGTGCACTGCGAACTGTTCGCCAGCCCATCAGCCGGCCGCAAACAGGCCGTTCGCGAGGCCGCCCCGACAGACACCGTCAGAACCAGCCTGATCACCGTGATCAGCGATGGTAACAGCCTGGCCTTCGAGCTCCCGCGCAACACCCTGAGCATTCTCGACGCCGGCAACCAGAACGGCGCAGAACTACCCTACGCCTGTAAGGCCGGGGTCTGTTCGACCTGCAAGGCCAGGTTGGTCGAAGGTGAAGTGGAGATGGACAGCAACTTCGCCCTTGAAGATTACGAGATCGAAGCAGGCTTCGTTCTCTCATGCCAATGCTTTCCCCTTTCTGATCGAGTAGTGCTGGACTTCGATCAACTTTGAAACCCTACAACAAGAAAACTGTTCCGCTGCTGCAGCACTTTTAGCACCGCCCTTTTCTGGTACCTGCGTGACTAAGCCGCCTTTGAACTGCCTTTAGCGCAGAGAAGACTCGACTCATCAAGGAACTCTGAGGAAAAACGAATCATGGACATGACTATTGGTGATTTTTTATTGCGACGCTTGCGCGAATTCGGCATTCGTCATCTGTTCGGCGTACCCGGGGATTACAACCTGGCATTCCTCGAACAGGTCGAGTACTCGAACGAAATAGAGTTCATCGGCAATTGCAATGAACTCAACGCTGCCTATGCCGCGGACGGCTATGCCCGGACCCAGGGCTTTGGCAGCGTATTGACCACCTATGGCGTCGGCGATCTGAGTGCGCTAAATGGCATCGCCGGCGCCTACGCCGAACGCGTACCGGTGATTCTGATCTCCGGCATGCCGCCCCTGCATGCGATTCTCGACCGCGCGTTGTTGCACCACACGCTGGTCGACGGCAACTACGACAACGTGATGATCACCCTGCGCGAGTTCACAGTGGCGCAAGCCCGCATCACGGTGGAAAACGCTGCAGCGGAAATCGACCGGGTGTTGCTGACCTGTTATCGAGAGCGACGACCGGTTTATCTACAGCTACCGTCGGACCTCGCCACGCTGCAAATCGAAGTGCCTGAGCATCCATTGCAGTTGACCGAAACCCGCAGTGATCCGAACCAACTAAAGGAAGTGGTTGAGCAGATCGTCCAGCGCCTTTCACACGCCAGCACGCCGACGCTATTGGTGGATGCAGATGTCTCGCGTTTTGGTCTGACCGGCTTGGTGCAGAGCCTGGCTGAAACGCTGAATGTGCCATTTGCAACCATGGCACCAGCCAAGGCCATGCTGCCAGAATCGCATCGTCTGTTTCTCGGGACCTACGTCGGCGCTGGTTCGGCTCCGAGCGTACGTGAAGCGATTGAAAACTCAGACTGCGTGATCAGCATCGGCGCTCGATTTACCGACACGAGCACGGGTCTGTTTTCGCAAAAATTCAGAGCCGGCTCGTTGATTCAGCTGCACCCCTATGCCGTATCCCTCAACCGTGTCCACTACACCGCCGTATCGGTGCGCCAAGTGCTGGCGGGCGTCCTTCAGCTGGCCACGAAGCGCCTCCAGGCCTGGCCGATGCGCGAGTTGCGCGAGTTGCGCGAGCAACGTTCAGTCACGCCGTTCGAGCCACAACCGGATGCCAAGCTGAGCCAACTGCGCTTCTGGCAACGCATCAGTCACTTCATAAAACCGGGCGATCTGATCATCGCTGAAAGTGGCACTTCTTCAGCTGGCCTCAACGGTTTGAGCCTGCCGGAAGATGTCACCTTCATTTCCCAGCCGATCTGGGGCGCTATCGGTTTCACTCTGCCGGCCCTGCTCGGCTCGCTAGTGGCCCAACCGCAACGCCGGCAGATGCTGTTCATCGGCGACGGTTCGATCCAGATGACCGTGCAGGAGCTGTCATCGATTCTGCGTCGCGACCTCAAGCCGATTATTTTCCTGATCAACAACGACGGCTATACCATCGAACGCCTGATACTCGGCGAGAACTCCAGCTACAACGACGTCAACCGCTGGCGTTACGCCGAGCTGCCGTATGTACTGGACACGCGCAATCGCTCTCGACGGCTGATCGTTCACACCGAAGATCAATTGGAGGCCGCTGTCGAACAGGCAGCGACAGCCAACGAGCTGGTGTTTATCGAAGTGATGATGGAGCGGATGGATGCCCCTGAGTCGCTCAAGCGTTTCGCGAAGATGTTTGCCGACTTCGATTTCGGTCCCATTCCCAAAGCGACCGAAACGTTGTCGATGGCAGTCTGAGCCAAAGGCATCGGCGGTGGTCACCGCCCATGCCTTCTTGCCTCCAGTGACCTTCAACGGTCACCCTCTGCATCAGGCGATGGAACGAACCACGCCACCATCGACACGCATCGCCGCACCGGTGGTTGCACTGGCTTGAAGCGACGCCAGATAGACCACCAGATTCGCCACTTCTTCAGTCGTCGCCAAACGCTTGATCAGCGAGCTTGCGCGATGTTGCGCGATGAAACTCTTCTCCAACTGCTCAGACGGCACGCCTTGTTCTTCGGCCATCTGCGCGAAGAAACCGCCGACACCTTCAGAGCGCGTTGGCCCCGGCAGTACCGCGTTGACCGTCACACCGGTGCCGGCCAGCGTTTCCGCCAGGCCACGAGAGATTGCCAGCAGCGCGGTTTTGGTGGTGCCGTAATGGACCATTTCAGCCGGAATCTGCAACGCCGATTCACTGGACAGGAACAACACCCGACCCCAGCCACGTTCAGCCATGACCGGCGCATAGTGACGTGACAGACGCACTGCGCTCATTACGTTGACGTCGAAAAAACGCTGCCAGTCGGCATCGGTAATATCAAAGAAACCCTTGGGCTCGAAGATCCCCAGGTTGTTCACCAGGATGTCGACATTCGATACTTTGGAGAACAGTTCCTGCGCGCCTTCCACGGTTCCCAGATCGGCTGCAAGACCGATCAGCCGAGCACCCGGCAGTCGGCTCAGAATGTGCTCGATAGCCTTGCGCACCCTCTCCTCGCTACGCCCGTTGATGACCACTTCAGCACCCGCCTCGGCCAGACCGAAAGCAATAGCCAGACCAATACCGGCCGTGGAACCACTGACGATCGCGCGCTTTCCGTGCAACGATATGTTCATGCTTACTTCCTCCGATAGATGATGTAACGACACAAAAGGCGGACTCAAGGTCCGCCGTAATTGATTCGAAAAGCCTGGCGCCTCAATGAGTGGTACCGGCATCAGCCGTTGCCAGCGGATAAATCGACTGCCAGCCGCCACCTAGTGATTTATAGAGCCCAACCATGGCCAACGAGACCGTGGTCGAGCTTTCCACCAGTTGTTCCTGATTCGCCAACAAGGCGCTCTGAACCGTCAGCACGTTGAGGAAATCCACCACCCCTTCGACGTACTGGCTTTGCGCAGTTTCCAGCGCAATCCGATTCTGCCGCACCGCTTCGGCCAGTCGGTCACGTCGCAGTTGGCTGGCGTTGTACAAGGTCAGCACATCATCAATTTCATGCCAGGCCCGAAGCACCACCTGTTGGTAATCGAGCGCCGCTTCCTGTTGTTGCGCCTCGCGCAACTTGACCATCCCACGCAAACGTCCACCCTCGAAAATCGGCAGGCTCAACTGTGGGCCGATAGCAAATTGGCGCGAGCCCCAGGACCCGAAATCCGATAGCTGCATCGACTGGAAACCAACGTTGCCGGACAGACGAATGCGCGGATAGAAATCACCCTTGGCCACTCCGATCCCAGCCGTCGCGGCATGCAGACGGGCTTCGGCTTGACGAATATCCGGACGACGCTCGGCCAGCTCCGAAGGCAAGCCAATTGCGAAGTTTTGTGGGGTTTGCGGTACTGGCGCCGGTCGTTCCAATTCGGCCTGCAAGGCTCTTGGTGGCTCGGCCAACAGCAGGCTCAACGCATTGATCAACTGTGCCTGACGCTGTTCGAGCGACGGTAAGCGAGCTTCGACTGCGGCGACCTGCGCAGCGGCTTCAGCCACATCCAGATTGGTCGCGATGCCATCAGCCAAACGCATCTGCGACAGCTTCAGGCTGTGCCGGGAAACATCAAGGTTCTCGCGAGTGACCGCGAGGGTGCTCTGCACGCCGCGCAGCTGAATGTAATCGCCAGCGGTCTCGGCCAGAATCGACAGCAGGACCATGCGCCGGTCGTTCTCAGCCACCTCGACCGATGCATCGGCCGCTTCCACTTCGCGTTTGACCCGGCCCCACAAGTCTAGCTCCCAGGCAGCGGTGAAATCGCCCTCCCAGAGATTGAAGGCAGACTTGCCGCCCTTGCCCGAAGGGTCACTCAGGCCCTTGCTGCTGTTGCGTGCCCGCTCATAGCCGACACCGGCATCAAGGCTCGGATATTGATCGGCGGCGATGGTCTGGCGCGCCGCTCGACTCTGCTGCAGACGAGCACTGGCGATTTTTACATCGAGGCTGCTGGTGACAGCACGGCGAGCCAGGGCAGACAACTGCGTATCGTGAAAGATGTCCCACCAGCGTTCTTCAACCGGCGAAGCCTCTGGGCGACTGACGGCAGCCTGGCCTTGCAGCAAGGGCCACTTTGCGTTATCTGGCCCCTGAGGCTTCTGAAAGTCCGGACCGACGCTGCAAGCCGAGAGCATCAACACGCTCGACAACAATAATGGTTGAACAGGGAAAGTCCGACTCATCGAAGGGTGACCTCTTTACGTGCGTCGTTGCCCTGCGGGTCCTGTGTCTCGATACTGGCTTCCACCGACATGCCCACACGCAGGCGGTTCGCCAACGGTTGATCGGCATCCAGCGCAATCTTCACCGGTATCCGCTGCACGACTTTGGTGAAGTTGCCCGTCGCATTGTCCGGTTTGACCGAAGCAAAGGTCACCCCGGTCGCCGGCGCAATACTTTCGACCCGACCGGTGAGGCTCTCGCCACTAAAGGTGTCGACGCGGATCTTCACTGGCTGCCCTGGCTGCACATGTGTCAACTGGGTTTCCTGGAAGTTGCCAACCACATAGGCCCGCTCCAGAGGAACAATCGCCATGATCTTCGCGCCTGGATTGACATAGGCCCCGACACGCGCAGCACGTTCACCGACTACACCATCCAGCGGTGCCACAAGACGAGTGTAGGACAGATCAAAACGGGCCCGCTCCAAGGATGCCAACGCATGTTTGTGGCCTCCGTCGGCACTGTCGAGCTGGGCCTTGAGGATATCCACCTGTTTGCGCGAAGCGGCCAAGGCAGCGGTCGAATTGGCCAAGCGGGCGCTGGCTTGATCCACCCGGCTGCGGGCCTGCTGAGCATTTTGCACGGTGCCGGCGCCCTGGCCTGCGAGATGGTTGTAGCGCGTCAGTTCGTGCTCCGCGAAAGCTTGCTCAGCCTTGTCGGCAGCCATCATGGCCTGCGCCTGAGCGATCAATGACGACTGGCGTTCCAGCGTAGCTTTCGCGTTTTGAAACTGCGCCTGCGACACCAGTGACTGTGCCTCGGCCGCCTGGAGCGCAGCCTGGTAGTCACGATCATCGATGACCACCAGCAATTGACCGGCCTTCACCGGCTGGTTGTCCTCGACCAGCACCTGACTGATAAAACCCGAAACCTTCGGCGCCACCAACGTGTAATCCGCCGTGATAAACGCATCGTTAGTGGTTTGCAGCGAGCCGGAACCAAACAGGCGCGGCGCTGCCAGGTAGATGACCCCGCCAAGAGCAACCAAGGCAACTGTGTACAAGGCAATTTTCTGATTTTTACTCGTAGTCATAACGACTTTCTCTCTGAATGGAACGCTATGCCACCGCACGAGGTGGATAGATCCGGGAAGGCATCAACGGGATCAACAGAATCAAGGCCAGTGCCAGCAACGCCATGCAGTAGTACAAGTCCGAAGACGTCAGTACGACCGCCTGTTCGTGGATGCGATGGGCAAGCCCTGCAGCGTCGCTGTCTGCCAAAGGCGAGTTGCCCAGGCGATCGACCAGCATGGTTGAGTGGAAATGCAGCCGCGCCGTGGTCAACGCCTCCAGCACGCCGGTAGCAAGGACCGCCGAAAAACCTTTGACGGTGTTGAACCAGGCGGAAGCGAACGGGCCGTCTTGCGGCGCCAGGCCGCCGGTAGCGAGCATCAGCAACGGGATCACCGCCATCGGCTGACCAAACACCTGGAACAGCTGCAAGATGTAGAAGTTGTCACGAATCCACTCGGAAGTGATTTGCGTGCCGCCAGCACAGGCCAGCGCCAGCAATCCAAGACCGATTGCCAGAACCCATCGGCAGTCGACCCGACGGATGTTGCACAAGGCCGCCACCAGCGGTAACGCCAGCAACTGCGGCAAGGCCACCATCAGCAATACCGGCGCAGTTTGTACCGGGCGATAACCCTGCACCTGAGCCAGGTAGCTGGAAGGGATGATGATCACCCCCAGCAATACGATCAGCACCCCGCCGAGGGTTAGCAACGAGTGGGACAGGTTCAGGTTGGTCAGCATCTGCAATTTGAAGAACGGCAGCGGGTGCGACCATTCATTAATAAAGAACAACACCAACAGCACCAGACCGCCGCCAAGCAGCCAGCAGATCAGCGTGGACTCGAACCAGTCCAGACGATTGCCCTGGGACAGACCGATCACCAGCGCACAAATCGCCGGCAAACCGAGCAACAGGCCACGCCAGTCAAACTGTTTGAAACGCTCAAAGCGCATCGGGTCCTGCGGCAAGCCATATGCAACCGCGACCATCGCCAACAAGCAGGGCGGGACGATCTGCCAGAACGCCCATTGCCAACCGACGTATTCGGTCCACAACGCGGCCAGCGGAGTCCCCAGGCTCGGGCCGAAGGTGGCAGTCAACGCATAACTTGCCAGCCCGTAAAGCTTGACGCCGGGCGGGAGGAAACGCAGCGCGACGGTCATCAGCATCGGCGGCAGACTGCCCCCGGCCAGCCCCTGCAAAGTTCGTAACACCATCAGGCTTTCGAGGTTCGGAGCGAACGGGCAGAGAATCCCAAGCACGGTAAACGCACCGATGGCGCTGAGAGTGAAGCGACGCAGGGAGAAGGTGACCGAACACCAGGGCGCAAACGCCATGGCCGATACTGAGGTGGCAGCGTAAGTGGCGATCAACCAGGTACCTTCATCCGCACCGATATACAGCGCGCCACGAATGTCAGGCATGGCCACTTTAGTGACCATCTCGTTGAGACCGGCCACTAATACGGCAATCAGCACCCCGATCAGCCCGATCACAATACGCAGGCCAAACACTGGCGCAGCGGCCGGTGCGGGTTTCGTCACCTCCAGCATCGGGGCCATAACAGCAGGGGCTGCGAGCGAACTCACGGGTTCACCCGTCGGCCAGCGCCCCGAAAGATAGAAAACAACACAAGGCACATTGCGTCATGACTCCAGGTAAAGGGTTACCTGGATAGTTTATGAAGACGCAATAGTTCCGAAAACTGACATATGGGAAGCTTTAAGCTGCACCCAACGCACGTATCAATCCACAGGCCGCGATAAGCCGGGGTCGTGCTCGGCCCGAAGGGGCTTGCGGCGATCCTGGAAGCGCAAGCTGCTTCAAACCCGTGGCGAGGAGTACTTGGCACAGCTCTCTTTCAACGTCTGACGCAGCCAGCGATGGGCCGAGTCGTTATCAAAGCGTGGATGCCAGGCCTGCATGACCACCACCGTCTCCAGCGCCATAGGGATACGGAACGAACGCAACGGCAAGCCCAGCCGCGAGACGCTCCACAACACATGCTCCGGCAGCGGCAGCAACAGGTCGGAATCGGGCAAGGCGAACATCGCCGAGTGAAAGCTAGGAGTGATCAACGCGACACGCCGCTGCAAGCCCATCCCGGCCAAAGCGGTATCGATCGGCCCGGTTGCACGACCGCGTCGCGACACGCTGACCTGCGCATAGGAGGCGAAACGTTTTGGCGTGATTTCTTCCTGAAAGATTGGGTGATCCACCCGGGCCAGGCCGACAAAGGTCGTGGTGAACAGGCTCTGAACTTTGATTTCCGGCCCAAGATTTCGCGTCGCACTGATATAAAGATCGATCCGCCCTTCGCGCAACGCGTCATCCTCGCCCTCGCCTTCCGGCACGAAGCGCAGCACGGTACGTGGGGCCTTTTTGCGCATGATTTCCAGCAGCTGCGCACCAAAGGCCGCGACAAATACGTCATTCGCCCGCAAGTTGTAGCAGCGTTCCAGCGTCGTCAGATCGACCTCGTCACCCGAAAGGAACACCTGCGCCGCTTGTTCGACCAGGCTGCGCACCTGAGCCCGTAATGCCAGCGCCTTGGGTGTCGGCACCAGACCACGCCCGGCGCGCACCAGAATCGGGTCACCCACTGCGCTACGTATCCGGGTCAAGGTCCGGCTCATCGCCGCGGGGCTCAAGCTCATGCGCCGGGCGGCACCGACCACACTGCCCTCGTCCAGCAGCGCATCCAGGGCCACCAGCAGATTCATATCTGGAAGATGCACAACAAACACTCCTTGTGAAAATCAATTAATCCTGGCGCAATCCTAGCAGTTTCTGACCAAACACCAATGCGCGCGAAGCCTGCGCCGTATGCAACTACAAAATGCACGACGAACCATTTACCTAAACGTACGATTTTCCAAGAATACCTGCTTTCAGTTAACTCCCGGTTGGAACAGCCATGCTTCGCTCCTTACTCGTTGCTATTGATGGTTCGCCCCAGAGCCGATCGGTCCTGGACCTGGCCGCACAGTATTCCAAGCTGGATGCCTCTCGACTCTATGTCCTGCTTTCCGTCGACAGTGCGTACACCCTGCCTTCGGAAAATGGGCACATCAAGCCTGCAGATGAGCAGGAATATCCCGCGGCCAGCAGTGAGCAACATATAGCCAATAACGCCATGCAAGAGGCCCTGGACTATTTACGATCACTCGGGCTTGACGCAGAAGGCGTGGTCATTGACGGAGAGCCGGCCTCTTCGATCGTGTCGCAAGCCGACCGGCTGAAGGTCGACTTAATCATCGTCGGCCACCGCCATCTTTCGCGGATCAACCGTATCTTCGACCCTTCAGTCAGTGCCCGAGTCATCGAAGTCGCCCGCTGCCCGGTGCTGGTCGATGTCCTGAATTTCGCAGGTGATATATGAAACTGGAATACCTTTTATTGGAAAAGCATGGCCATGTGGCGATGATCACCCTTAACCGCCCCGAGGTGCTGAATGCG
The DNA here is from genome assembly GCF_039888995.1 of Pseudomonas rossensis. Taxonomy (NCBI): domain Bacteria; kingdom Pseudomonadati; phylum Pseudomonadota; class Gammaproteobacteria; order Pseudomonadales; family Pseudomonadaceae; genus Pseudomonas; species Pseudomonas rossensis. The sequence goes on from NZ_JBBWCB010000008.1 coordinate 44,252, forward strand.
CTTTCAGCCGGACTGAATGCCGAATTGGCGCGTCTGCTCGATCATCTGGAAACAGATGACGAAACTCACGTAGTGGTGATTACCGGCAATGAAAAGGCCTTCGCCGCCGGTGCCGATATCAAGCTAATGAAGGATTGGAGCTACATGGATGTGTACAAGGCTGACTTCGTCAGCCTTGACTGGGAACGCCTGAGCACCTTTCGCAAGCCGAGCATCGCTGCGGTTGCTGGCTATGCGCTGGGCGGAGGCTGCGAGCTGGCGATGATGTGCGATTTCATTATCGCAGCGGAAAATGCCCGCTTCGGCCAGCCAGAGATCACCCTCGGTACCATCCCCGGCGCCGGTGGCAGCCAACGACTGGCAAGGTTTGTCGGCAAATCCAAGGCCATGGACATGGTTCTGACCGGGCGCACCATGGATGCCGTCGAAGCCGAACGCTGCGGTCTGGTTAGCCGTTTAGTGCCGACTGCCTCGCTGCTCGACGAGGCACTGAAGATAGCCTCACGCATCGCTGGCTTCTCATCCCCGGTAACACTACTGGCCAAGGAAGCGGTAAACCGCGCCTTCGAAACCAGCCTGGCAGAGGGCGTACGCTTTGAACGCCGGCTGTTCCATTCGACCTTTGCTATCGAAGATCAGAAAGAAGGCATGAACGCGTTCAGTGAAAAACGCCCACCGCAGTTCAAACATCGCTAAGCAGGCAAGCGGGAATCGGGATTCAGCCAGGCTCGAAAGCCTGGCTGAAAAGCATCACTCAGGAATACGCAATACCTGGCCGGTATAGATCTTGTCCGGGTGCGACAGCAGCGGTTTGTTGGCTTCGAAGATTTTCTGATACTTGTTGGCGTCTTTGTACTCAGCCTTGGCAATCGCGCTGAGGGTGTCGCCTTTTTTCACGGTGACGAAACGCGCCGCCTGAGCGACCGGGCCGGTCACGGTGATCTGGTCGTCAACGCTGCCGATACCGGCAATGTTGCCCACGGCCAGCAGAATTTTCTCTTTTTCTTCCTGGCTGGCGACTTCACCGGTCACCGTGACCGTATCGCCATTCACTGTTGCCTGAACATTCGGGTTGCCCAGGCCGACCTTGGCGATGTGCTCCTTCAACTGCTCGCTCGCATTGGCATTACCCGGCGTTAACAGGTCAATAAGCTTTTCGCCCGCTTCTTTCACAAAGCTAAAAATACTCATGATGCACTCTCCTTGGGTTTATGAGGTCCAGACGCGAAAGACTAGACCAACGGCAAAGAACGAGGTTGCGATCCGACCAATGACTCAAGTGCTCTGCAAGCGCGTTAGAATCTCGAGCCTGACCGCGCCCTGGAGCGAAGATGGACATCAAGCAACTGAAATTCCTCATCGCCCTCGACGAAACCCGGCATTTCGGCCAGGCCGCTGCGCGTTGTCACATCACCCAGCCGACCCTGTCCATGCGCCTGCGCAGCCTCGAAGAAGAACTCGAGTTGCCGCTGGTCAATCGCGGGCAGCGCTTCGAAGGATTCACCGCACCGGGTGAACGGGTGCTGGCGTGGGCGCGCACCGTGCTGGCGGCCTACGACGGTTTGCAGGCCGAAGCGGCTGCCTGTCGCGGCAATCTGGTCGGTACGTTGCGTCTGGGCGTGGTGCCGCTGTCGAGCTTCGATCCGCTGCCGCTGATGCAACGTTTGCACGCCGAGCACCCGAACCTGCGCTTCGAACTCTCGGCCCTGAGTTCTGAACAGATCCTCGAACAACTGGCGAACAATCGCCTGGATCTTGGCGTGTCGTACCTGGAGCGACTGGACGGCGAACGCTTCGATTCCCTCGCGTTCAGCGAAACCCGCATGGGCCTGCTCTACGATCAGCGCTTCTTCAGTTTCGGTGAGGCGCCGCTGAGTTGGGAGTCCCTGATCGAACTGCCGCTGGGCATGCTCACCAGCGGCATGCATTTTCGGCAGTCCATCGACCACAACTTCCACAGTCGCGGCCTCGCCCCGCAGCCGTTGCTGCAAACCGATGCCGTCCACCAATTGTTACAAGCGGTGCACGGCGGATTCTGCTGCGCCGTGATGCCGCTGGACGGAGGCCTGGAAAAACTCACCGATCATTTGCGCCTGCAACCCATCGAAAATGCTCAAACCCTCGCCCGGCTGGGGCTGATCATGCGTCGCAGCGCCCCGCGTTCGGCACTCGCGGAAGCCTGTTTCGCGATTCTTCAGCAATCGCTGCCAAGCTCTTGATCGACGCCATCTATCGGTAGATCAGTATTAGCGATTAGACGCGACAAGTTGACGCGCCTAGGCTTAAAGCAGCCTAAACCGTCGGTGATGCCTCATGAACGCCAAGCACCCTGTCTGCGCGGCGCCAGCCCTCGAAACGCCAGCGCCCACCGCAAGCCAGACGTACAGTTACTGCGACCTTCAAGACACCGAATCAGCCAGCACCGCGCTGGCCGAAGAAGTCGCGTTGGCGATCGCTTATAACGGCATCAGTCAGGCGGTCATGTTGGTGACGCCGACCGATCTTGAAGACTTCATCGTCGGCTTCAGCCTCGGCAGCGGCATCATCGAAGACGCCTGCGATATCTATGACCTGCAACTCAGCGGCTCGGGTTCAGCGCAATACGCGCAAGTGACCATCGCCAACCGCGCCTTCTGGAACCTCAAGCAACAGCGTCGGCAAATGGCTGGCACCAGCGGTTGCGGACTCTGCGGTGTGGAAGCGGTGGAGCAGGCCTTGCCAGACCTCAAGATCCTGCCCGGCGCACCCTTGCCGCCCGCCGAATGGCTCGATGGTTTGCGTCAGCGCATCGGTGCGTTCCAGCCTCTTGGCCAGTACTCCGGCGCGGTGCACGCCGCCGTGTTTATGAACAGTCAGGGCCAATTGCTGCTGGGCCGCGAAGACATCGGCCGACACAACGCCCTGGACAAACTGATTGGCGGACTGATCCGTCAGAAGATCCCGACCACCCGCGGGCTGGCGATTGTCACCAGCCGTTGCAGTCTCGAATTGATCCAGAAAGTGTTGCGCGCAGGTATCCAGACCCTGGTCAGCCTGTCCTCGCCCACGGGCCTTGCCGTGCAATGGGCCCGACGCCACAACCTCAATCTCATCCACCTGCCGCAGAAAAGTGCGCCGCGGGTCTACAGCCCTGCGACGGAGAACCAAGCGTGAGTCAACATCGTCAAGCCGACCAGAAACCCGTCCCCCGCTACAAGCCCTACAAAGGCCCAGCCGGTGGCTGGGGCGCGCTGGCCAGCGTTGCCCGGGCCTGGTTGACCAGCGACAACGCGCTGAAAAACCTGCGCATGATGCTCAAGACCAACAAGAACGGCGGGTTCGACTGCCCCGGTTGCGCCTGGGGCGACTCCAACGAAGCCGGCATGGTGGCGTTCTGCGAGAACGGCGCCAAAGCGGTGAACTGGGAAGCGACCAAACGCCGTGTCGACGGTGCGTTCTTTGCCAAACACAGCGTCAGCTCGTTGCTGGAACAAAGTGACTATTGGCTGGAATATCAGGGGCGTCTGACCGAGCCACTGCGCTACGACGCCGAGACCGATCGCTACAAACCCATCAGCTGGGAAGCGGCCTTCGCGCTGATCGGCAAACACCTGCAAGGGCTGTCGAGCCCGGATCAGGCCGAGTTCTACACCTCGGGCCGCGCCAGCAACGAAGCGGCGTACCTGTATCAATTGTTCGTGCGTGCCTACGGCACCAATAACTTCCCCGATTGCTCGAACATGTGCCACGAGGCCAGCGGTGTGGCCATGTCGCAAAGTGTCGGCGTCGGCAAAGGCACCGTCACCTTCGACGACTTCGAACACGCCGACGCGATTTTTGTCTGGGGTCAGAACCCTGGCACCAACCACCCACGGATGCTCGAACCATTGCGCGAAGCGGTGAAACGCGGCGCTCAGGTGGTATGCATCAACCCTTTGAAGGAGCGCGGCCTGGAACGCTTCCAGCACCCGCAACACCCGATCGAAATGCTCACCAACGGCGACAAGCCGACCAACACCGCGTACTTCCGTCCGGCATTGGGCGGCGACATGGCGATCATGCGCGGCATGGCCAAGTTCCTGCTGCAGTGGGAGCGTGACGCACAGAAGGCGGGTGAGCCGGCCGTATTCGACCACGACTTCCTCAATGAACACAGTGTCAACGTGCTGGAATACCTGGGCATCGTCGACGACACCTCGTGGGAGCAGATCGTCGAACAATCCGGACTGACGCTGGTTGAAATCGAGCAAGCGGCGCGGATGTACGCCAAAGGCAAGAACGTGATCATGTGCTGGGCGATGGGCATCACACAGCATCGCCATTCGGTGGCGACCATCCAGGAAATCGCCAACCTGATGTTGCTGCGCGGCAACATCGGCCGGCCCGGCGCCGGTCTGTGCCCGGTGCGCGGCCACAGTAACGTGCAGGGCGACCGGACCATGGGCATCAACGAGCGTCCGCCGGTGGCGTTCCTCGATTCCCTGGAGCGTCGCTTCAAGTTCAAGGTGCCGCGTGAAAACGGTCACAACGTGGTCGAGGCGATCCATGCCATGGCCGACGGCCGCGCGAAAGTCTTTATCGGGCTGGGCGGCAACTTCGCCCAAGCCACCCCGGACAGCTCACGGACCTTCCAGGCCCTGAGCAACTGCGACCTGACCGTACAAATCAGTACCAAGCTCAACCGCAGCCATTTGGCACACGGTAAAGAGGCGCTGATCCTGCCGTGCCTGGGCCGCACCGACATCGACATCCAGACCGAAGGTCCGCAAGCGGTGACCGTCGAAGACTCGTTCAGCATGGTTCACGCCTCCAACGGCCAGTTGCAGCCGCTGTCGAACCAGATGCGCTCTGAGCCGTCGATCATTGCCGGCATCGCCGCCGCGACCCTGGGCAGCAAACCGGTGGACTGGAACTGGCTGGTGGCCGATTACCGGCGCATCCGCGACCTGATCGCCGACACCATTGCGGGTTTCAAGGACTTCAACGAGAAGATCCAGAACCCGGGCGGGTTCTACCTCGGCAACAGCGCCGGTGCTCGCCGCTGGAATACCGCGTCGGGGCGCGCCAATTTCCGTCCGAACATCCTGCCTAAAGATCTGGTGCACGAACGCACTCGCGCCACCGGCGTATTGCCGGACCTGATCATGCAGTCGATGCGCTCTCACGATCAGTACAACACCACGATTTATGGGCTTGATGACCGCTATCGCGGCGTGAAAGGTCAGCGTGATGTGTTGTTCGTCAACGAAGCCGACATCATTCGCCTGGGGTTCAAGCCAGGGCAGAAGGCTGACATCGTTTCGATCTGGGATGATGGCCGTGAGCGTCGGGTGAAGGGCTTTACGCTGCTGGCGTTTGATATCCCTGCCGGACAAGCGGCGGCTTACTATCCGGAAGTGAATCCGCTGGTGCCGCTGGAAAGCATCGGGGATGGCAGCCATACGCCGACATCGAAGTTTGTGGCGATCCGGTTGGAAGCGGCGAGTGCGACTGGGTTGATTATGGCCAAGTCGGCTTAACGTAGTGACAAGACTGGCCCCGTCGCGAGCAAGCTCGCTCCCACAGTGGATCCTGATTGAACACAAATACTATGCCCACTGAAGATCTAATGTGGGAGCGAGCTTGCTCGCGATAGCGGTGGAGCATTCAACGAATTTCCGAATTGACTGCTTTTCCTTTCGCCCACAAAAAAGGCCGTTTTGCATGAAAACGGCCTATCCGAAGTAGCTAAAGACCGGCGAAAAACACTTAAGTTCCGGCTAAAAAACAGTAACTTATAGAAATGTGCTCAAGTCGTGTTACTCGTCGGATTTCGATTGTCACGACCATGACACAGCCTCAGGATCGCGCCGTCATCCCCTTGAGGTTCCTCTAATGAAGTTCTCCTCGATTCTCTTGTTGTCCCTTGGCCTGGTCAGTGGCTTCGCTTCTGCCGGCGGCACCACCGAAGCAGGTGTGGGCGGCGCATTGGGCGGGGTTCTGGGCTCGGTCGTCGGTCAGTCACTAGGCGGCAGTACAGGTTCCACCATTGGCGCGGCCCTCGGCGGCGCGGGTGGTAGTGCTGTTGGCGCAGACAAACGCAGCCGTGGCGAAGCAGCCATTGGCGGTGCGTTGGGCGCAGCAGGCGGTAACGTGGTCGGTCGCAGCATGGGCGGCACCACCGGCAGCCTGATCGGCTCCGCAGCAGGCGGCGGCGCCGGTGGCGCGCTGGGTAACTACATGGGCAACAAGAGCGATGACGACGATGATCGTCGCTCCTATCGTCGTGGTTATGATGATGATCGTCGCTACTACCGTGACGGCCATCCGGGTCGGGGCCATGCCTATGGGCATCGCAAGCACAAACATCGCTATCGCGACTGAGGTTGAATCACCTCGTTTACCGGTAGATCAAAAAAATCGCAGCCCAAGGGCTGCGATTTTTTTTGCCCGTCAAACCACCAACCGCTGCAGCGCCCCGCGCAACCCGGCAGGAATCGCCACCGGCTGATTAGAGGCCCGATCCACAAACACATGCACAAAGCGCCCTGCTGCGCAGGCTTCGTCTTCCCCGGCCTTGAACACCGCCAGCTCGTATTGCACCGAACTGTTGCCCAGCTTGCCCACCCGCAAACCGATTTCGATCCGGTCAGGGAAGGCAATGGAAGCGAAGTAATCGCAGGCCGAACTCACCACAAAGCCCACCACTTCGCCATCATGGATATCCAGATCGCCGACTTCGATCAGGTAGGTGTTCACTGCCGTGTCGAAGAAGCTGTAGTAGGTGACGTTGTTGACGTGACCATAGGCGTCGTTGTCGTGCCAGCGGGTGGTGATGGGTTGGAAGTGCGGGTAGTCGGTGCGTTGATTCATGCGCAGTTCTCGTATTGAAGTGGATGAAGTTTACCGATCCGCAAACCCTTTACCCATCGCCTCCAACTCGCCAATCAAGCGCGCCGGCTTCCAGTGATCACCTTGGCGTGTCTCAAGCGCCATCAACCGCTGGTGAATATCCGCCAACCCTTGCTGATCCGCCCATGCCATCGGCCCCTCCTTGTCCGCCGGGAAACCATAACCATTGAGGTAGACCAGATCGATGTCGTGCGCCGACCCGGCAATGCCTTCCTGAAGGATCTTCGCCCCTTCGTTGACCAGCGCCAGCAGGCAGCGCTCCAGAATCTCCTCGGCGCTGATCTCGCGACGCTGGAAGCCCAACCCTTCGCTGACCTGCAACACCAGCGCATCGACTTCCGGATCGTGCTCAGCCTGTCGACTGCCCGGTTCGTAGTGGTAATAGCCGTTGCCACTCTTCTGGCCAAAACGCCCCAGTTCGCACAGACGGTTATCCACCTGAACCTCTGGTGCGTCCTGGCCTTTGCCCGCCAGCTCCCGAGCACGCCATCCCAAGTCGACACCGACCACGTCGTACATGCGGAATGGCCCCATGGCAAAACCGAAACCTTGCAGCGCCGCATCCACCTGATAGGGATAGGCGCCCTCCAGCAGCATCTTGCGCGCTTCAAGCACATAGGTATTGAGCATGCGATTACCGATGAAACCTTCGCAGTTGCCCGCCACCACGCTGACCTTGCCCATGCGCTTGCCAAGCTCCAGCGCCGCTTCGAGCAGCGCCGGCGAAGTCTGCGCACCGCGGACGATTTCCAGCAACTTCATGATGTGCGCCGGGCTGAAGAAATGCAGGCCCAGGACTTGTGTCGGACGGCGAGTCGCCGCGGCAATGGCGTCAATGTCCAACGCCGACGTGTTGCTGGCCAGAATGGCTTCGGGTTTGAGCAGGCCATCCAGTTCGCGGAAGATCTTTTGCTTGAGCTCCAGGTTTTCGTAAACCGCCTCGATCACCAGATCGACATCACGGATCGCCGCATAATCAGCAGCCGCCGTGACCCGTGCTATGCGAGCGTCCGCTTCGGCCTGATCGATCCGTCCCTGACGCACGTTGTGGGCGTAGGTGTCCGCCACGGTAGCCAGCGCCTGCTCAAGCATCTGTGGATTGTTATCGACCCACTGCACCGGGACGCCGGCGTTGGCCAGGCACATGACAATGCCACGGCCCATGGTGCCTGCGCCAATGACGGCGGCGCGCTGAATAGTGAACGGTGTCTGGCTCATAGTTGTTCTCTTGTTGGCGATCCAAAGACAGCCTTCACCATAGTCAGCCACCGCGCATTTTTGAAATTTATTCCTGTGATGAGCAACATTCAGCGGATGGATCTACGCCGGCAAATGCGCCTCGGCCCACGTCCGGACTTCGGAATACGGATAATCCTCCAGCGCCGCAAACCCGGGAATCGACCGTGCCTTGAGCTTGGTGAACAGCGGCACGCCGATGCCGCATAAAAACCGCGTAACGCGTTCCGCCGACGGAGTGTTGCCGGTGTGCTGCTCATGCCTGTGGATAAAATCACCGCACAACGCCTCGAAGTTTTTATCCACAAGCGCCGGTAATTCCGGTGGCGTCGGCAACCGCGCCACGTCCCCGTGACACACCGAACAATGCCCGCACTGCTGCGGCGCATTTTCATCGCCGAAGTACTCGGCCAGGCGATAACCCAGGCAATGGTCCGTGGCGAACAGATCCAGCATGGCGTGAATCCGCGCGATCTCGGTACGCTCATGCCGAGTGAAGTAAGCGTGTAACTCGGTGCTCAAGGCCTGACTGTCGAAGTCCGTTTGCAGCAGGCTGTAGACCTCTGTCATCTGCTTGCTTTCGAGCTCGACCCAGCCCTTTTCCTGGAAATAATCCAGTGCCTTCACCACCCGATTACGCTCGGCCTGATGCTGTTCATACAGCGCATCGAAATTCACTGTGGCCCAGGTCCGTGCGCGGCTCGAGGTCTGGATGATCGCTGCGACGAAGTCTTTGCGCTCACCCTCGAAGCGGGCCAGCAAGGCCTCGGGTTCCTGCAAGTATTTGAAGCGGTATTCGGCGTAATAGGCGTAACGCGGGGCGATGATCCCGCGCAGTTCCAACTGCACCAGCAAGGTCTTGAGGGGCAATTGGCGGATGTTGCTTTGGTCCGCTAGCGGCCCCAACAGAAACTCCCACTGCCCCTCGGGTGCGGCGGCTTGCAACTCGTCGAGCACATAGCGGATGCCATCCAGCTCAGGCGTATCGCCGTAGACGAAGTTTTCCAGCACGTTGAGGCTGTCGCGGTTGGCCAATACCAGGCAGTCGGACGGCTGCCCGTCACGCCCGGCGCGGCCGATTTCCTGGCTGTAGTTTTCGATGGATTTGGGCAGGTCGAAATGCACCACGTTGCGGATGTCGCTCTTGTCGATGCCCATGCCGAACGCGATGGTGGCAACGATGCAATTGGACTGCCCACCCATGAACCGGCGCTGAATTGCTTCGCGTTGTTCGTGGGGCAGACCGGCGTGATAGGCCTCCGCCTGAATGCCGTTGCGGGACAGATGTTCGGCAATGTGCTCGGCGGTTTTCTGCAGGGTGACGTAGACAATGCTCGGCTGGTCGGGACGCAGGCTCATCCATTCGACAAGGCGTCGGCGTTTGTCCTGACCGCGCACCGGTTCCACTAGCAGATTGAGGTTCGGCCGATAGAAACCGGTGGTTACTACGTCTTCGGGGGCAATGGCGAACTTGGCCTCCATGTCGGCGATCACCTTGGGTGTCGCGGTGGCGGTCAGCAGCAGCGCCTGAGGGATGTTGAACTGGCGCTGATAGTCGGGGAGCTTGAGGTAGTCAGGGCGAAAATTGTGGCCCCATTCCGAAATGCAGTGCGCCTCGTCCACCACCAGCAACGAGATTGGCACCTGCTGCAAGAAATTGCGGAAACGCTCGTTCTTCAGGCGCTCCACGGAGATCATCAAAATCTTCAGCTCGCCAGACTTGGCCCGAGCCATCACGTCGCTGGCGTCATCGCGGCTCTGGGCCGAATCGATACTGCCCGCCGCAATGCCATGGCGCTGCAGGAACGCCAGTTGATCCTGCATCAACGCCAGCAGCGGCGAGACCACCAATGTCAGGTGCGGCAGCAGCAAGGCTGGCAATTGATAACAAAGGGACTTGCCCGAGCCGGTGGGGAAAATCGCCGCCGCCGAACGCCCGGCCAACACCGCACTGACCGCCGCTTCCTGGCCGGGTCGAAACTGTGGATAACCGAAAACCTGTTCCAGGGTGTTGTGCATAAGCTGTCACTCCGTTGACCGCTGCGAAGCCCAAAGCCTAGCCGGCAAACGCAGCGAGTCGAGAAAAGGTCGGGGACCAAAACGATACGGGATGATACAGCTTCGAACGATCGTCAGCAGACGATGAGGCTACGGCATCAACACCGCCACTCGCAGCTGCTCATTAAGCGCCTGCTCGTGAAACACTTGGCTCTTGCTTGCCCAAATGGCATGGGCGGGGCTGATTTCGCCGGTGAACGCTGCCGCCAACTGACGCAAATCAGCGACGCTTCGCACGCGGGGGCAGAAGGGTTCGCTGTCGCAGTTCTGACTGGCGCTGCGATAGGTGATCAGCAAGCGGTCCCACAAGTCATCACGCACCTGCCTGACCGACTTGAGCTTCACATCCCGCACGCCCAGTCGTTGTTTCAGGCTCTGTTCGTCCAGCGCTTCGCTGGCCAGCAATGCCTTGCCGAACATCAGCACTTCAGCACGGAAAGCAGTGTCCATGCTCGCCTGACTGGTCAGCGAATCCGGCCAACCGGTGCGGTCCATATTGGCCAGGACCATCGAGTGACCGGCGTCAGCAGCATTTGCTGCGCGACAAATCCCGGCCCACAGCAACAAAATCGAGGCCATACGTAGCCATTGCATACTTAATTCCCTTTAAGCGTTGGGCGGACGTTTCGAAACGTCCTACTGATTCTGGCGCGCACCATACAGAGGTTTGATGCGTTGCGCCTGACAAACCCGTAGGAAATTTGCCGTCTAAGGGATTAGGCGTAAAAAACCTCGGAAAACGCGTAGGTTCGGTCCGAAAAGGCAGGCAAAACCCCTACAAAACCTGTCCATTGCGGCCGTATTGCCGCGCTGCGTCGCCACCTTCATAGTTTGCGGCGCGGCTGAAAACAGGGTGTCGACCTGCCGGCGAGACTGCCCTAATTCCTATAGGACTGACCTAAATGCAAGACCGCTATCGCCCACTCAAAACCAGCTACAGCGAAACGCCCGTCCTCGTCATCGACACCGCGGCCAGCACGGGTGCCGTCCTCGATGCAGCGCACCAACGCCTGCGCGCAGCCAGCGATTTGCTCGAAACGCTTTATTGTCTGTGCTTCAAACAGGCCGACGTTAAAGACATCCCTCATATAGTGAATGCGCTTTATTTACTAACGCAGGATGGTTGCGAACTACTAGAAGTTGCCAAACAAAGAATAGGACATTAGAACTTCGCCACAATTCCAGCAACAACTAACCACTTCATTATCTAAATAAATCAAACTAGTCTGCACGCTCTTAAACCAAACAAGAGCACAACAATGACTACATTAACTATTTTCTTTTGCGGTACCGGCTCGACTAATTCGACAACCAAAACCCAACTTACTGGAATGGCGAACTGGTTTCGGCACTGGCCTCCCATCATGCTGGCCGAGAGTTTGCCGAATGGATCGTCATTGACGGCCCAGGCACCAGCAACCTGCAAGCTGATGAGCTGTTCACCAAATCCAAGGACTACGGCCTGAGCGGCACGCTGTTCGGCAAGGGCTGGGAGGAGAACGTAAAGCACGCCATCAACATCATCAAAGGCCAATGTGACTGGCAACGTGAAAAACTGACCGAGACCGAATACAACCGCCTGAAGGCTGCAGGCATTCCAATCGAAGACGTGATCGTCGAAGGCTCCTGGCTGTGGCGTAAATATAACTACGGCGACCGCAGTGTGACCCAGCAGAAGTTACAAGAACAAATCATTAAAACGTTTCGCAAGGACGGCGTTATTCCAACCAAGGTCAACTTGGTAGGCTGGAGCCGCGGCGGCATTAGTTGCCATATGCTGGCCAATGCCATGTTCAAGGACAGCGCACTGAAGAACATCCCGGTAAATATCTTTGCGATTGATCCGGTACCGGGCATCGGCAACTTTCAGGAAGACAAAGTAAAACTGAATGCCAATGTAAAAGAATACGTCGGCTTCTACGCCCGAGACGAGCGTTCCAAAGGCTTCAGCTGTGTCATCCCGCAAACGGCCACCGGCACCCGAACCCACATTTATCCCATGCCTGGCCGCCATGGCACGCTGGTTGGCAACGCCGCCGCAGATGGTGTCAGCGGCCCTAAAGCGCTGGCCGAACCCGGCCTGATCGTCCGCCACTTTGCCGAAGTGTGCCTGAAGCGCTGGGGAGTGCCGCTGAACAAAACCCTCAACCTGACTCCGGCCGACTTGCAGAACCACCACAACACCATGGCCAGCGCCACCGAAAAATACAAAGCGATGGAAAAGTGCTCGTACACCTACTTCACCGAGCTGGACCAGGGCGAGCGATACGTTTCGCTGGGTAGTAATGGGGTCAAGTTCTCAGCAGTGAAAGGCACGATCTACGCGCCGGCAACCGGGCTGACTACTGGCCTGCTGGATGTGGCGGCGTATCAGCATATTCGTTGAGGTGGTGGGGCGCGGGATGGCGGAAAAGCACGAGAAATTCCTCGCGAAAATTCCTATAGAAACGGCCTAGCCAAGGTTCATCCCGTTCCTACATGCGGGGACTCTTTGTCGTCTATCGCCACCCGGCTGCTCACACCTATAGTCGGACTGTCGCTGCCAAATCAGCGTCTCGGGCTTGGTCACTCGATGGAATACATAAACGCGTCCGTTGTATGCTGCCGGCACCTCAAGTGTCTGCACGCTATATGGTGGCTGTGTTTGGGACGCCTTATGGCGTGCCGGTCTTATGTATTCCTCCGGCTGACCAACCCGAACACAGTCCGCCTCCATCGCTTGGTCACGATGGTGGTGGTTTCATCTGATGCATTTGAGAATACATAAAATGAATAAATTGAACCCGTTCCCCGATCGCTACCGCCCCCTCCAAACAAACCTCACCGATTCCCCACCCCTGATCATCGACACAGAGGCCAACCCCCAGGACATCCTCGAAGCTGCCCTCCAGCGAATCCGAGCCTCCGGCGACCTACTCAAAACCCTACATTGCCAATGCTTCAAAAACGGTGACGTGGAAGACATCCCGCATATCACCCACGCCCTCTACCTGTTGACTCAGGACGGCTGCGACCTGCTGAAAGTCGCCCAACAACGCATGATGGGCTGGAAAGCACCAACCTGACACTAAGCACCAACAGGCAAGCCGCGCCCTTGTGGGAGCTGGCTTGCCTGCGATGAACACGACGCATAATTCCGGCCCAGAACAGGCCAGCTAGCAGCACGGAAAATCGTGATGAGCGAAATAACCTTCAAACAAAAACAAGCACACTATGAAAAAATCCGCCGCTCAAACTACTTGGCGAGCCTGCATCTCGCAGGATTCGACACTTCAGCAGCAGATCTCGACCAACCACTTCCGACACGAGAAGAAGCGCTCGCGAAATATCGACAAGACGAGCCGTCAAAATTTGCTCCCGCCCTTCCCCCCAAACCTGACGACCAATAAGATCCGTTCAAGCCCAACCGGACGCACCCGAATGATCCTCGCCCCCAACTTCCCCGACGACCACACCATGCACTTGCTCATGCAGCTGCTGCACGAAGAACTCGGTCTGCCTGAACGCAAAACCATCAGCCTCACCACCTCGATTAACTTCGACCTGGGTTGCAGCGGTGCTGATGCGCGAAACCTGATGGAAGCCTTGGAAGAACAGTTCGCCATCGACTTCATCGACTACGACGCCTATCGCTACTTTCAGCCGGAAGGGTTTGATGTGTTTCTCAAGCGCAGAGCCAAGGGGCGTGGTGACAAGGTCCCGCTGACTATCGGAATGATTTACCAAGCGATCAAGTTGCAACGGTGGGATACACAAGAACTGGAAGGAATCTAGCCGAACGCGGAAGTGCCATTATTCTGGTCGTTTAGCGCCTTTTCAGCTGGAATAATGGCAGTTACGGTTTCCTCGGCAGCCTGAATTTCGCCCACAAAAAAGCCGCCCTTTGGGGCGGCTTTTTCATTACATCAAACCAAACCTTACAACTTCGGCCCAGCAGCCTTGATCGCGTCGCTCACTTCAAACTTCTTGAAGTTCTCAACAAACAACCCAGCCAGTGCTTTAGCCGCTTCATCGTAAGCAGCCTTGTCAGCCCAGGTGTTACGTGGGTTCAACAGGCCAGTCTCAACGCCTGGCACCGCCAACGGCACGTCCAGGTTGATGGTGTCGAGGTGTTCGGTTTCAGCACCAATCAACGCGCCGCTCTGGATCGCTGCGATCACGCCGCGAGTGGTCGGGATGTTGAAGCGTTTGCCGACGCCGTAGCCACCGCCGGTCCAGCCGGTGTTGACCAGGTAGACCTTGGAGCCGAAGCCGCGGATGCGCTTGATCAGCAGTTCTGCGTATTCGCCAGCCGGACGCGGGAAGAACGGTGCGCCGAAGCAGGTGGAGAAGGTCGACTTGATGCCGCTGCCGGAACCCATTTCGGTCGAGCCCACCAGTGCGGTGTAGCCGGACAGGAAGTGGTAGGCCGCTTGTTCTTCGCTGAGGATCGACACTGGCGGCAGTACGCCGGTCAGGTCGCAGGTCAGGAAGATCACAGCGTTTGGCTCGCCACCGAGGTTTTTCTCGGAACGCTTGGCAACATGCTCCAGCGGGTAGGCGGCGCGGCTGTTCTGGGTCAGGCTGACATCGTCGTAATCGGCGTGCTTGGCGTCATCGATAACGACGTTTTCCAGGACTGCGCCGTGCTTGATGGCTTTCCAGATGACCGGCTCGTTCTTCTCGGACAGGTCGATGCACTTGGCGTAGCAGCCGCCTTCGATGTTGAAGACAACGCCTTCACCCCAACCGTGCTCGTCGTCACCGATCAGGTAACGGCTTTCATCGGCGGACAGGGTGGTTTTGCCGGTGCCGGACAGACCGAAGAACAGGGTCACGTCGCCCTCTTCGCCGATGTTGGCGGCGCAGTGCATTGGCAACACGTCGGCAGCCGGCAGCAGGAAGTTCTGCACCGAGAACATGGCTTTCTTCATTTCACCGGCGTAACGCATGCCGGCGATCAGCACTTTCTTCTGAGCGAAGTTGAGGATCACGCAACCGTCGGAGTTGGTGCCGTCACGCTCTGGCACGCACTCGAAGTTGGCAACGTTGAGCACTTGCCACTCATCACGGCCAGCCGGGTTGTACTTTTGCGGGTTGATGAACAGGCAACGGCCGAACAGGTTCTGCCAGGCAGTCTGAGTGGTCATCTTCACGGCCAGGTAGTGGTCCTCGGACGCACCTACATGCACGTGGGAAACGAAATGCTCTTGCGCGTTGTTGAACGCCTCGACGCGAGCCCACAAGGCATCGAACTTGTCGGCCGGGAACTTGCGGTTGATCGGGCCCCAGGCAATGGCTGCTTGGGTGGTCGGCTCTTCAACGATGAAACGATCGACTGGCGAGCGGCCGGTGCGGTGACCGGTGCGAACAACCAGCGCGCCGGTATCGGCAAGCTCGCCTTCACCGCGACTCAGGGCTTCTTTAACCAGATCATCAACACTCAGATCGGTGTACACGGCGTTATTGGCTTGCGTCATGAGGTTCCCCGTCGGCCATTGGCCGAGTGTGCTCCAAACGTTTTGTAGTAGAAAGTCGTGCACTACTACCGCGAAAAAAGTGGGCCGGATTATGCCAGAAAAGCCCAAAAATAGTAGGGCCCTCCCGTCGTAACGGCGTTATTCCGGCACAAACCAGTGAATTTACCTGCGCTGAACCGTTTTAGTGACGGGTATCTGACGGCGTATCAACACCCGCACCGGCGAATAATTGAGCGATATCGGCGGCGTCGAACAGGTAGCGCTCGTTGCAAAACTGGCAATCAATCTCAATGTTGCCGCCATGTTCGATCACGAGCGACTGGGCATCTTCCAGACCCAAACTGACCAGCGCATTGGCAGAACGTTCGCGGGAGCAGCTGCAACGGAAGCGTAGTTTCTGCACATCGAAAAGACGAACCTGCTCTTCGTGGTAGAGACGATGGAGGATGGTTTCGTTGTCCAGGCTCAGCAATTCATCGGCGGTCAGGGTGCTGCCCAGCGCGGTGATGTGCTGCCAGCTCGCGGCGCGCTCTTCTTCGTCTTTCAATCGATCAGCAGGCAGTTGCTGCAGCAACAGGCCACGGGCGCGACGACCATCGGCGTACAACCAGAAACGCGTACCGACTTGTTGGGACATCACGAAGTAGTTAGTGAAGCACTCCGACAGGGTTTCGCCATCGAGGTCGACGATGCCTTGGTAACGCTGGCCCTGGGTCGGGTCGACGGTCAACGCCAATACGCCGTTGGGCATCAGGTCGGCGAGGGTCGCGTCGGGGGCGATCTGGTCGGCTTCGTATCGGGCCAGGCCACGGATTTCGCGCTCGCTGGAGCACTCGATCATCAGCAGCGGGATCGGGCCTTCGGAACGGGCCTGGAGAATCAGCAAGCCATCGAACTTCAAGGTGCCGACCAACAACGACGCCGCCGCCATCAGCTCGCCAAGCAGTTGTGCAACCGGCTCCGGGTACGGGTGTTTAGCGAGGACTTCGGCGTAGCTACGCTCCAACGCAACCAGCTCGCCGCGGGTGTCGCTGTCATCGAAGATGAAGCGTTGGGTGTAGTCGGTATCCGGTAAATCGGTCATAGGTCTGGGTATCTGAAGTAATGACAAAATGATTTCAAACAGCGAGAAATTGCGCCTCTGCAGCACCATTTTGGTGCGCGACGTTCAGCCATGAGAGGCATTTTATGAACAATCCGGGTTTGTTCCAAGCAAGGTGGAACCGCCGCCGGTTGGCTTTATGCAATTTCTTACCTCTTGCGCTGCTGGCCTTCTGGTTATGGCCTACGGGTCAGAGGCTGCGTGTGGTTTTCGACGAGAGGCGCTTTCACCCATCCAACGCGCTGCTGGCGATTAACCCGATATGGCTACACGTTTGGGCAATTGCAAGCTCGCTCCCACAAGGACTGCGCAATACCTGTGGGAGCGAGCTTGCCCCGGGCGGCGATCCGACGAAGGCTGCTTCACAGGCAACACAGAAACAACTGACTCACTCGTCGTTGCTGCTTCCACGAAACTTGAACAAATCCCGTCGCTGCTTCTTGCTCGGTTTGCCATCGGTGCTCACGCCCAGCGAACCGGCCTTACGCATGGCCGCAGCCGCCTCGCGCTTGGCGATGCTGGCTTCAGTTTCAGCGTAGAGCGCCTGAGCCTCTGGCGCGCCACGGCGTACGATCGACAGCGCCTGAACCACCACCGTGCGCTCCTCGAACCCTGCGCGAATCTGAAACTCGTCGCCGACCCTCGGCTCCTTGCCCGGTTTGCAGCGCTCGCCCCGGCAATGCACCTTGCCGCTTTCTATCGCCGCTTTGGCCAAGGCGCGTGTTTTATAAAAACGCGCGGCCCACAACCATTTATCGAGACGGACCTTGTCGTCCTCTTCCTGTTTTTGTGCCACTGGAATTCCTCTCTCGGTGAATAGTCGGAACTGTACTACCGTTTCTGTCGGGCGCAAGAACTCGGCCCTCCAGATAGACTGTGTTCTTGGCCGGCTCACCGGCATGGAGTAATCGAGTGACTATATTTCCGTCTTCATTGACCTCGCCAAAGGGCGGTTGCCAGGGTTGCCAGCAAAGTGAGCCCCTGGGCTTCGATTTTACCTTTGCCTACCAACCGATCGTCGATTTGCGAGATCAGTCGATTTTCGCCCATGAGGCACTCGTGCGCGGTGTAAAGGGTGAGGCTGCACTGTCGGTTCTCGATCAGATCACCGAGGACAACCGCTACCGCTTCGACCAGCTCTGTCGGACCCGAGCCATTGAAGGCGCGGCGAATCTAGGGATGCAGACGCATCTGTCGATCAACTTCATGCCCAACGCCGTGTACCGCCCGGAACTGTGTATTCGCAGCACGCTGGAAGCAGCGAAAAAACACAACTTCCCCATCGACCGGTTGATTTTCGAAACCCTGGAAAGCCAGCACGTAGATAACTATCGCCATTTGACCAATATTCTGCGTGAATACCGCGAATTCGGCTTCAAGACCGCCATCGACGATTTCGGCGCGGGCTACTCGGGGCTCAATCTGCTGGCTGATTTCCAACCGGACCTGATCAAACTCGACATGGCACTGATCCGCGATGTCGACCGTGATCGTGTTCGTCAGGCTATCGTTCGAGGGATTGTCACAATCTGTGCGGAGCTGAACGTTACAGTCATTGCCGAAGGGATCGAAAGCGCCGGAGAACGGGACTTCCTGGCGGACTGTGGAATTTTTCTGATGCAAGGTTACTGGTTCGCCAAACCTGCATTCAAAGCGTTGGCTCAGGTAACGCCTGAGGCCTGGACGCATTAATCGCTGGTTTATTCCTATTGAAGACATTTGATCATTTGACCGTTGTCGGTCTGCGCGAGTGGGTGGCGCTCCCGGATTTGGGAGTCGCGGGCCTGCGCGCAAAAATCGACACCGGCGCCAGCACCTCCAGCCTGCATGCCACCGATATCGAACCGTTCGAGCGCGACGGGGAACAGTGGGTGCGCTTTACTGCTCACTTGGGCACGGTGGTGCAACTGCGTCACCGGCGCTGCGAAGCACCCCTGGTGACGATGAAAACCATCAAAAGCTCCAACGGCCACGCGCAGATGCGTTACGTGGTCAGCACCACCCTGGCCCTCGGTGATCGGGTCTGGCGGGTCGAATTCACGCTCGCCTGCCGCAAGTCCATGCGTTATCGCCTGTTACTCGGTTCCAAAGCCTTGATCGACGGCCAGTTGGTGGTCAATCCGGGCATTAAATACGTACAAGACAAGCCGGTGTTCCCGGTATCTACCTCCTCCACAGGTGTTGCATGAAGATCGCTGTGCTGTCGCGGAACCCGCGTCTGTATTCCACTCGTCGTCTGGTCGAAGCCGGTACCGAGCGTGGCCATGAAATGGTGGTGATCGACACCCTGCGCGCCTACATGAACATCGCCAGCCACAAGCCGCAGATCCACTACCGCGGCAAGCCGCTGGAAGGTTTCGATGCGGTGATCCCGCGGATTGGCGCGTCGGTGACGTTTTATGGCTGCGCGGTGTTGCGTCAGTTCGAAATGATGGGCGTTTTTCCACTCAATGAATCGGTGGCCATCGCACGCTCGCGGGACAAACTACGCTCGCTGCAATTGCTGTCGCGCCGAGGAATCGGTTTGCCAGTCACCGGTTTTGCGCACTCCCCGGATGACATTCCCGACTTGATCGAGATGGTCAACGGTGCGCCGCTGGTGATCAAGGTGCTGGAAGGCACTCAGGGCATCGGCGTCGTGCTGTGTGAAACGGCGACGGCGGCGGAGTCGGTGATCGAGGCGTTCATGGGCCTGAAGCAGAACATCATGGTTCAGGAATACATCAAGGAAGCCGGCGGCGCGGACATTCGCTGCTTCGTGGTGGGCGACAAAGTGATCGCGGCAATGAAACGCCAGGCGAAGCCGGGGGAGTTTCGCTCCAACCTGCATCGCGGCGGCAGTGCCAGCCTGATCAAGATCACACCGGAAGAACGTATGACGGCGTTGCGCGCAGCGAAGGTGATGGGTTTGGCGGTGGCGGGTGTGGACATCCTGCGCTCCAATCACGGGCCGCTGGTGATGGAAGTGAATTCGTCGCCGGGGTTGGAAGGAATTGAAACCACCACCAGCAAGAACGTGGCGGGGATCATCATTGAGCATCTGGAGAAGAATGGTGGGCCGAATATGACGCGCACCAAAGGTAAAGGCTGCGATCTTTTTTTCGGCCGTTACACAGCGTCTCTAGGCAACATCAACCCAAGCGGCAACCGCACCCGCGCTTCCAGCCCGCCGCCAGAACGGTTACGCAGTTCAACATTCCCGCCATGCATCGAAGCAATCCGCTTCACGATCGCCAAGCCCAACCCGGTCCCCTTCCCGCCGCGTGCACGATCACCCCGAGTGAACGGGTTGAAAATCGCCTCCAGCTCGGACGGATCAATCCCCGCCCCACGGTCCATGACACTCAGCACCACATACGGCGCGCTGGTATCGCCGGACACATAAGCAGCCACTTCGACACCGCTGCCGGCATGATGCAAGGCGTTGCCAATCAGGTTGTTCAACAGCCGCTTCATCGACACCCGACGCAACGGAAACGGCTGAATCGGCTCCAGGCGCAGGCACACTTTCTCTTCATTCTGGTTGTACGGCGCCGCGACTTCGCGCACCAGATCGCTCAGGTCCACCTCTTCCACGGACTCGTCGCGTCCATCGCGGATGAACGCCAGAAATTGATCGAGAATCGCGTCCATGTCCTCGATGTCGCGAACCATGTCGTCCGTCAGGTCGCTGTGGTCGCCCATCAGCTCCAGGGACAAGCGCAAACGGGTCAGCGGGGTACGCAGGTCGTGTGATACCCCGGCCAACATCAGCTCGCGCTCCCGACCGGCCTGCTCAACGTCTTCAGCCATCTGGTTGAAGGCGCGGTACACCTCGGTCATCTCGCTCGGCGTGTCACTGATCGGCAGGCGCACACTGCGACCCTGGCCGAGTTGCCGTGCGGCATAGACCAGTCGCTTCAAAGGTTGATTGAGCTGGCTGACGAAGATCCATGCCGAGGCGGTGGACAGCAGACCGATCGCGAGGAACCAGCCGAGCACATTCCAGATTTTCTGGCCGCGCAACGGATGCGGATAGAGCGGCACTTTCAGCCAGCCATCGCCCAGGCTTGGCGCCCGGACCCACAGGGCCGGCGGCGAGTGCATGCGTAATCGCACTTCAGTGTCGTCACCCAATTCGTCCCGCATCTGCCGCTGATAAATCGCGCTGTAAGGCCAGTGTTGCTCGCCTTCCGGCACACCCGCGCCCACCACCCGGATCAGGGTCGCGGCATCGGCGATTTTCTCACGATTTTCTTCATCGGCAGCCCAATAGGCGCGCAGCGTCAGGGCGACGCCGTGGCTGTATTGGCGGTCCACAAGCACGTCTTCGTTCATCAACAGATAAACCAGGGTCAGCGCCTTGGAGAACAGGACGACGATCAGCACCAGCCACAGGGTGCGGGAGAAAAAACTCTGGGGGAACCAAACGGGGGTTTTCATGGATAACCGCTACACACTTGCAGGAGCGAGCGATGCTCGCATATTGCGGATCGCGAGTCTGCGGACAATCGTCCGCAAGACCCGCTCCTACAAATCGCCGATCACTTGGTGGCGGCGCCATCCGGAACGAACACGTAACCCACGCCCCAGACCGTCTGGATGTAACGCGGCTTGGATGGATCGGGCTCGATCATCCGGCGCAAACGGGAAATCTGTACGTCGATGGAGCGCTCCAGGGCGTCCCACTCGCGGCCACGGGCCAGATTCATCAGCTTGTCGCGGGTCAGTGGCTGACGGGCGTTCATGACCAACGCCTTGAGCACCGCAAACTCACCGGTGGTGAGCATGTGCACTTCGTCACCACGCTTCAGCTCGCGGGTGGCCAGGGACAGCTCGTAGTCACCGAAGGTCACGCTTTCGTCTTCGCTGCCCGGTGCGCCCGGCACAGGAGTCGATTGACGACGCAGGACCGCTTTGACACGAGCCATCAGCTCGTCCGGGTTGAATGGCTTGGCCAGGTAATCGTCGGCACCCAGCTCCAGGCCCTTGATGCGGCTCAGCTCATCGCCCTTGGCGGTCAGCATGATGATGGGGATCTGGTTGTTCGCGGTGCGCAGGCGGCGGCAAGCGGTCAAGCCGTCTTCGCCGGGCAGCATCAGGTCGAGGACCACCAGGTTGAACACTTCACGCGCCAGCAGGCGATCCATTTGTTCAGTGTTCGGGACGGCGCGGGCGCGATAGCCCTTGCTGACGAAAAAACGTTCCAGCAGGCTGCTCAGCCCTGGATCGTCGTCAACAATAAGAATTTTTTCGCCTTCAGCAATGTTTGCAGTGCTGCTCATTAGATGCTCCTTTGATCTCGGCGCGCATTATGGCGTAGCTGTCGTTATACGCACCGTGTGCATTGTTAGCAGATTTTTCCTTCACCGCCAGAAATCCGGTCTTTATGCCTACAGCCTGCGATGCCCCCGAATGACAGAACGCTGGTTATAATGCGCGGCCTTTTGTGTCAGGCAACGTCTGATCATTACTGTAGGTGGCCGTTTTTTATTTTCATGGCGCAGGCAGTAATTGTTCGATTTCACGGGTCAACGGGATACCTGTTGATCCAGGTAGCGGCGCAGGCCAGGCCGCTCAACCAGACTCGCCGAGCCCTTATCTCTGCGCCTGCGAGCCTGCTTTCACAATTTGTCAGGTGGTTTTATGGACAGCATCAACAGCCGCATCGCCGAGGAACTCGGCGTACGCCCACAACAGGTCGAAGCGGCCGTCGCGCTACTCGATGAAGGCTCCACGGTGCCCTTCATCGCCCGCTACCGGAAAGAAGTGACCGGCAGCCTCGATGACATCCAGCTGCGTCATCTGGAAGAGCGTCTGCGCTACCTGCGAGAACTCGACGAACGGCGTATCAGCATCCTTGCCAGCATCCAGGAACAAGGCAAGCTGACCCCGCAACTTGAACGCGACATTAAACTCGCCGACACCAAAACCCGCCTCGAAGACTTGTACCTGCCGTACAAGCAGAAGCGCCGCACCAAGGGCCAGATCGCCCTGGAAGCCGGCCTCGGCGAGCTGGCCGACGGCCTGTTTAACGACCCGACCCTGACGCCAGACGCTGAAGCCGCGCGCTTCGTCGATGCCGAAAAAGGCGTCGCCGATGTGAAGGCTGCCCTAGAAGGCGCCAAGTACATCCTGATGGAACGCTTCGCCGAAGACGCCGGCCTGCTGGACAAATTGCGCAGTTACCTCAAGCAGGAAGCGACTCTGAGTGCCCGCGTGATCGCCGGCAAGGAAGAGGAAGGCGCCAAGTTCCGCGACTACTTCGAACACGACGAACCGCTGAAAAGCATGCCGTCGCACCGCGCGCTGGCGATTTTCCGTGGCCGCAACGAAGGCATTCTGAGTTCGGCGCTGAAAGTCGGCGACGAACTGCCGGGCACCATGCACCCGTGCGAAGGCATGATCGGCCAGCAATTCGGCATCCAGAACCAGAACCGTGCCGCCGACAAATGGCTGGGCGAAGTGGTGCGCTGGACCTGGAAGGTCAAGCTCTACACCCACCTCGAAACCGACCTGCTGGGCGAACTGCGCGATGGTGCGGAAACCGAAGCGATCAACGTGTTCGCTCACAACCTGCACGACTTGCTGCTGTCGGCGCCGGCTGGCCCGCGTGCCACATTGGGTCTCGACCCGGGCCTGCGCACCGGTTGCAAGGTCGCCGTGGTCGATTCCACCGGCAAGCTGCTGGATCACGCCACGGTTTACCCGCACGTGCCGCACAACAAATGGGACCAGACCATCGCGATTCTGGCTGCCCTGTGCGCCAAGCATGCAGTGGACCTGATCGCCATCGGCAACGGCACCGCCAGCCGTGAAACCGACAAGCTGGCCGCTGAACTGATCAAAAAATACCCAGCCATGAAGATGACCAAAGTCATGGTCTCCGAGGCCGGCGCATCGGTTTACTCGGCGTCGGAACTGGCTTCCAAGGAATTTCCGGACCTCGACGTGTCGATCCGTGGCGCGGTGTCGATTGCCCGTCGCCTGCAGGATCCACTGGCCGAGCTGGTGAAGATCGACCCGAAATCCATCGGCGTCGGCCAGTACCAGCACGACGTGTCGCAGCTGAAACTGGCACGCGGCCTGGACGCTGTCGTCGAAGACTGTGTGAACGCCGTGGGCGTGGACGTGAACACCGCCTCCGTGGCGTTGCTGGCCCGCATCTCCGGCCTCAACGCGACCCTGGCGCAAAACATCGTCAGCCATCGCGACGAGCACGGCGCGTTCAAAACCCGTGCGGCGTTGAAGAAAGTCGCTCGTCTGGGCGAGAAAACCTTCGAACAAGCCGCTGGCTTCCTGCGCGTCATGAACGGTGACAACCCGCTGGATTCGTCCGCGGTTCACCCGGAAGCCTATCCGCTGGTTCAGCGCATCGCCGCTGAGACCGACCGCGACATTCGCTCGCTGATCGGTGACGCCAGCTTCCTCAAGCGTCTTGATCCGAAAAAGTACACCGACGAAACCTTCGGTCTGCCAACGGTCACCGACATCCTGCAAGAGCTGGAAAAACCCGGTCGCGACCCGCGTCCCGAGTTCAAGACCGCCGAGTTCCAGGAAGGCGTCGAAGACCTCAAGGACCTGCAGCTGGGCATGATCCTCGAAGGCGTGGTGACCAATGTGACCAACTTCGGTGCTTTCGTCGACATCGGCGTGCATCAGGACGGTTTGGTGCACATCTCCGCGCTTTCGGAGAAGTTCATCAAGGATCCGCGCGAAGCGGTGAAGGCCGGCGACGTGGTGAAAGTGAAGGTCATGGAAGTCGACATCCCGCGCAAACGCGTAGGCCTGTCGATGCGCATGAGCGACACGCCGGGCGAGAAAATCGATGGTGCCCGTGGTGCACGTCCGGGTTCGGCGCCACGCCAATCCCAGAACAACGCACCGCGTAAAGAAACCACGGCGGCGGCCCCGGCCAACAACGCCATGGCTTCGCTGTTCGCCAACGCCAAGCAGTTGAAGAAACGCTGATGGACATCCCTGCCGGGCTGACCGAAAGCGCTTTTTTCAAGTTGCTGGGGTGTCGCATGCACAGTCTGGAGACCGGGGTGGCGCAAGTCGCCCTCGGGCTCGCGCCAGAGCTGCGCAATCGCGGTGGCAAGCTGCACGGCGGGGCCTTGTTCAGTCTGGTGGACATTGCCATGGGGCTGGCCTGTTCCAGCACCCACGGCTTCGACCAGCAGAGTGCGACTATCGAGTGCAAGATCAACTACATTCGTGCTGTTTCTGACGGTGAAGTGATGTGTACGGCGCGGGTCATTCACCCGGGCCGCCGCACGTTGGTGGTCGAGGCTGACGTGATGCAGGGCGATAAACTGGTCGCAAAAGCACAAGGCACGTTCGCTGTCCTGTAGCTAGATGTCACCCATTTGAGTTAATTTCGGCGCTATGAAAACCTGTGGGAGCGAGCTTGCTCGCGATGAGGGCGTGTCAGTCAACATCTATGTCGTCTGACACACCGCCATCGCGAGCAAGCTCGCTCCCACAGGGATTGTGGCGACTTGGCTGACCGACATCAGTCTGTGTTGCTCAAAAACCAGGCGACAACGCCAGTTTCAACTTCACCCTTGTAGACCGTCTTGCCCACCCCCATATTGGGGCGACTGACGCGTGAAGGAATCCAACTTGAGCGAACTTCTCAACCGCCGCCTGGCTCTGCTCGGCGAGCGCGCTAACCTCTCTCTGCTCGAACAGTGCCTTCACGGCATCGAACGTGAATGCCTGCGCGTGACCGACGAAGGTCGCCTGGCGCAAACGCCGCACCCGGAAGAATTGGGTTCCGCGCTGACCAACGAACAAATCACCACCGACTATTCGGAATCGCTGCTGGAGTTCATCACCCCGGCCCTGCCCGACCCGGCAGACACCCTGGCGAGCCTCGACAGCATTCACCGTTTTGCCTACAGCAAGCTCGGCAACGAGTACCTGTGGAGTCCATCGATGCCGTGCCCGTTGCCGGCCGAGGAAGACATCCCGATTGCCTATTACGGCACGTCCAACATTGGTCAGCTCAAGTACGTCTACCGCAAGGGCCTGGCCCTGCGGTACGGCAAGACCATGCAGTGCATCGCCGGGATTCACTACAACTTTTCCCTGCCGGAAAAGCTCTGGCCGCTGCTCAAAGCCGCTGAAGACTTTGTCGGCACCGACCGTGACTATCAGTCGTCAGCCTACATCGCCCTGATCCGCAACTTCCGTCGCTACAGTTGGCTGCTGATGTACCTGTTCGGCGCCTCCCCTGCGCTGGACGCCGGTTTCCTGCGCGGTCGTTCGCACCAGTTGGAACAACTGGACCCGGACACCTTGTACTTGCCGTACGCCACCAGCCTGCGCATGAGTGACTTGGGTTACCAGAGCAACGCCCAGGCCGGGTTGACCCCGTGCTACAACGATCTGGCCAGTTACACCGACAGCCTGCGCAAAGCGGTTGCCACGCCGTATGCGCCGTACGTCGAAATCGGCACGCATCAGGACGGTGAGTGGGTTCAGCTCAACACCAACATCCTGCAAATCGAAAACGAGTACTACTCCAACATCCGCCCGAAACGCGTGACCTACACCGGTGAACGGCCGATTCAGGCGCTGGTGGCTCGTGGCATTCAGTACGTTGAAGTGCGCTGCCTGGACATCAACCCGTTCCTGCCAATGGGCATCGATCTGCCGGAGTCACGGTTCCTCGACGCATTCCTGTTGTACTGCGCGCTGAACGACAGCCCGCTGCTGACCAATACCTCGTGCGGCAACGCAACCTCGAACTTCCTCAGTGTGGTCAAGGAAGGTCGTCGCCCGGGCCTGCAACTGCAACGCGACGGTCATCCGGTGGACCTGAAAGAGTGGGCCAGCGAGTTGCTGGAGAAGATTGCACCACTGGCGGCGATGCTGGATCAGAGTCATGGCGGCGATGCGCATAGCAAGGCGATGGATGCGCAGCTGGCCAAGGTCAAGGACCCGTCGCTGACGCCATCGGCCCAGGTGCTGGCGGCGATGGCTGAGCACAAAGAGAGCTTCAGCCATTTCTCCCTGCGTCAGAGCCGCGCGCATGCGGAGTTTTTCCGTAGTGAGCCGTTGAATGGTGATGATCAGGCGAAATTTGAAGCGCGGGCGCGTTCGTCGCTGGCTGAGCAGGTTGAGCTGGAGCAGAACGAGGTGGGCGATTTCGATGTGTTTGTCGGGTCGTATCAGGCGAGTATTTTGGCAATCAGCAACTAAGCGGCGCCTGTCAAAAGATCGCAGCCTTCGGCAGCTCCTACGGGACGGTGCCAGGGTTGCGATTTTTTTTGCCCGCACCACGCAATTTCGAATTCGCACGCTACCTTTATAGGAGCTGCCGCAGGCTGCGATCTTTTGATCCTTTAGAATTTTCCGCTCATAAGCTCATTCGAAAAAGTTATTTATTTTCGGATTCTTATATCATTTAGTCTCCTTTTCACGCCGACTCTCGGTCGCCTGACAAGGAGCTTCTCAATGAAACTGACTTTCCCCCTTCGCCTGCTGGCGGCCGCGTCTCTGGCTGCAGTGAGTTTCTTTGCCCAGGCGGCTGACGTCACCGTCGCCTACCAGACCACCGTTGACCCGGCAAAAGTCGCCCAGGCCGACGGTGCGTACGAAAAAGCCACCCACGCTAAAATCGATTGGCGCAAATTCGACAACGGAGCCGACATCATCGCGGCCATCGCTTCCGGCGACGTGCAGATCGGCTACCTCGGTTCCAGCCCTCTGACGGCTGCAATCACCCGCAAGGTCCCGGTAGAAACCTTCCTCATCGCCACCCAGATCGGCGCCGCTGAAGCCCTGGTCGCTCGGGACGGTTCCGGGATCAAAACTCCGCAGGACCTGATTGGCAAGAAAATCGCCGTGCCGTTCGTTTCCACCGGCCACTACAGCCTGCTGGCCGCGCTGAAGCACTGGAACATCGACCCATCAAAAGTCACCGTCCTCAACCTTGCCCCGCCAGCCATCATTGCTGCGTGGAAACGCGGTGACATCGACGCCACCTACGTGTGGGACCCAGCCCTCGGTGTGGCCAAGGAAAACGGCAAAGTGCTGATCACCTCCGGTGAACTGGCCAAGTTCGGCGCACCGACCTTCGATGCCTGGATCGTGCGTAAAGACTTCGCCGAGAAGCATCCGGAAATCGTCACCGCGTTCGCCAAAGTGACCCTCGATGCCTACGCCGACTACCGCAAAGACCCCAAAGCCTGGCTCGCCAACCAATCCAATGTCGACAAGCTAGTGAAACTCTCCGGCGCCAAGGCCAGCGACATTCCGTTGCTGCTGCAAGGCAACGTCTTCCCGCTGGCGGCTGATCAGGTGATCACCCTCGGCGCGCCGACCACCAAGGCCATCACCGACACCGCCGCGTTCCTGAAAGAACAAGGCAAGGTTGAAGCCGTGCTGCCGGACTACGCTCCCTACGTCAGCGCCAAATACATCACCAACTGATCGGAGTTAATTGCGATGGCTTTGCTTCAGCTGGAGCGCATCAGCGCACAGTACCCCGGCGCCGCCGAACCGGTACTGGCGGATATTTCCCTGAGTCTTGGGCCCCAGCAGTTGCTGGTCGCCCTCGGCCCGTCCGGCAGTGGCAAGACCTCGCTGTTGAACCTGATTGCCGGTTTCGTCGAGCCCAGCGCCGGGCGCATCACCCTTGACGGCGTGCCGGTCAAAGGCCCGAGCGCCGAACGCGGCGTGGTGTTCCAGGACGATGCCCTGCTGCCCTGGCAGGACGTGCTGGCCAACGTCGGTTTCGGTCTGGAACTGGCCGGCATTGCGCGGGAAAAACGTGAACTGCGCGCCCGGGAAATGCTCGCTTTGGTGGACCTTTCCGGTTTCGAAAACCGCCGGATCTGGCAGCTTTCGGGCGGCCAGAAGCAACGTGTCGGCCTGGCCCGCGCCCTCGCTGCTGATCCACGCGTTTTGCTGATGGACGAACCCTTCGGCGCCCTCGATGCCTTCACCCGCGAACAGATGCAGGAGCTGCTGCTGCAAGTCTGGCAGCGCACCGCAAAACCGGTCTTTCTGATTACTCACGACATCGAAGAAGCGGTGTTTCTCGCCACGGATCTGATTCTGCTGGCGCCAAACCCTGGGCAAATCGTCGAACGCCTGAGCCTGGATTTCGGTCAGCGTTATGCCGCTGGTGAGTCGGCTCGATCGATCAAGTCAGACCCGCGCTTTATCGAAACCCGCGAACACGTGCTCGCCAAAGTGTTCTCCCAACGCAGCGCCGCCCAGCGGCAGGAGCGCGCATGAGCAGCTATGAGATTCCGGCCGTCACGGTCAAACCGCACTCGACGGTGATTCCTGTTCGTCGCAGTCTCAGTACTCGCTGGATCAGTCTGCTGACGCTCGTCGCACTCGTGGTTATCTGGTGGGCGGTCACCGCCACTGGAATGATCGAACCGCTGTTCCTGCCGCCACCGTCCGCGGTGCTGCAAAAAGGCTGGCTGCTGGTGACCACCGGCTACATGGATTCAACGTTGTGGCAGCACCTTGGCGCGAGCCTCAGCCGAATCGGTCTGGGCCTGGGCTTCGCGGTGCTGACCGCCGTGCCCGTTGGAATCGCCATCGGCCACAACCGCATTGCCCGCGGCATTCTCGATCCGCTGATCGAGTTCTACCGCCCTATTCCACCGCTGGCTTATCTGCCGCTGATCGTGATCTGGTGCGGCATCGGTGAACTGTCGAAAGTCTTGCTGATCTACCTCGCGATCTTCGCCCCGATCGCCATCGCTACTGCGACCGGCGTGCGTACCGTCGACCCGGCCAAATTGCGCGCCGCGCAATCGTTGGGCGCGACTCGGGCACAATTGATTCGCCATGTGATTCTGCCGAGCGCGTTGCCGGACATTTTGACCGGTGTGCGGATTGGCCTGGGTGTGGGTTGGTCGACACTGGTCGCCGCCGAATTGATCGCCGCCACTAGCGGTTTGGGCTTCATGGTGCAGTCGGCCGCGCAGTTCCTGGTCACCGATGTGGTGGTGCTGGGGATTCTGGTGATCGCGCTGATCGCCTTCGCCATGGAGATGGGCTTGCGTGCCCTGCAACGCAAACTGGTGCCGTGGCATGGCCAGGCTCACTGAAGCATTTGAATGTGGGAGCAACTGCCTTAATACCCCCTTTTTTTGGATCAACCCTGTAGGAGCTGTCGAGTGAAACGAGGCTGCGATCTTTTGATCTTGCTCTCTAAAAACAACATCAAAAGATCGCAGCCTTCGGCAGCTCCTACAGGTGCGGTGTCCCCCCAGAATTGAAGAGAACACCATGAGCAACCTGACCATCGTCCCCTTAAGCTACGCCCTCGGCGCACACATCAGCGGCGTCGACATCAGCCAACCGCTGAATCTGGAACAGCGCGACGCCATCGAGCAGGCGCTGCTCAAACATCAAGTGTTGTTCTTCCGCGATCAGCCGATCACACCCCAGCAGCAGGCACGTTTCGCCGCCAATTTCGGCGACCTGCACATTCACCCGATCTACCCGAATGTGCCAGAACAGCCGGAAGTGCTGATCCTCGACACCTCCGTCACCGACGTGCGCGACAACGCGATTTGGCACACCGACGTGACCTTCCTGCCGACCCCGGCCCTGGGCGCGGTGCTCAGTGCCAAGTTGCTGCCGGAGTTTGGTGGCGACACGTTGTGGGCCAGCGGTATCGCGGCGTATGAAGCGCTTTCGGCGCCGATGAAAAACTTGCTCGAAGGGCTGACGGCCACCCACGATTTCACT
This sequence comes from Pseudomonas rossensis, assembly GCF_039888995.1. NCBI lineage: Bacteria > Pseudomonadati > Pseudomonadota > Gammaproteobacteria > Pseudomonadales > Pseudomonadaceae > Pseudomonas > Pseudomonas rossensis. The sequence continues at coordinate 74,684 of NZ_JBBWCB010000008.1, forward strand.
CGTTCGTTCCCGCTGGAGCGCTATGGCAACACGTCCGAAGCGCTGGCCCAGTGGGAAGAAGCGCGCAGGAAAAACCCGCCGCTGTCGCACCCGGTGATCCGCACTCATCCGGTGAGCGGACGCCGCTCGTTGTTCGTCAATGAAGGCTTCACGTCGAAGATCAATGAGCTGTCGGAAACCGAAAGCGAGGTGATTCTGAAGTTTCTGTTTGCCCACGCGACACGGCCGGAATTTACCATTCGCTGGCGTTGGCAGAATGACGACGTGGCGTTTTGGGATAACCGCGTGACACAGCATTACGCCGTGGATGATTACCGGCCGGCTCGGCGGGTGATGCAGCGGGCGACGGTGTTGGGGGATGTGCCGTTTTTTCGGTAACCCCTTACCTCTTTATTGTTTGTTCTGGCCCCATCGCGAGCAAGCTCGCTCCCACATTTGGAATGCGCTCCCCTGTGGGAGCGAGCTTGCTCGCGATGGCGATCCAACAGGCGCCGGAAAATCCGGTACCGAACACTTACTCAGCCGTCGAAGGCTTCTCCCAAAGATTGACCCCGCCCTCCTGGGCAAAGCGGTCAATCTCCGCCAGCTCTTCGGCACTAAAGCTCAAATTTTTCAACGCCCCGACGTTCTCGATAATCTGCTCCGGACGGCTCGCACCGATCAGCGCCGACGTCACGCGCGGATCGCGTAACGTCCACGCCAATGCCAGCTGCGCCAGACTCTGACCGCGACGCTTGGCGATCTCATTCAGCGCACGCACATGAGCGATGTTGGCTTCGGACAGGTGCGCCGTCTGCAACGAACCACCACCCGGACGATTGACCCGCGCGTCCGCCGGCACACCGTTGAGGTACTTGTCGGTCAACAACCCCTGAGCCAACGGCGTAAACGCAATCACGCCCGTACCAAGTTCGTCCGTCGTATCCAGCAGGTCTTTTTCCACCCAACGATTGAGCAGGTTGTAAGCCGGCTGATGAATCAGCAACGGGACTTTCCACTCTTTCAGCAGCGCGGCCATTTCACGGGTTTTAACGCCCGAGTACGAGGAGATACCGATGTACAACGCCTTGCCCTGTTGTACTGCGGTGGCCAGTGCGCTGGCAGTTTCTTCCAGCGGCGTGTCCGGGTCGAAGCGGTGGGAATAGAAGATGTCCACGTAGTCCAGGCCCAGGCGCTGCAGGCTCTGATCAAGGCTGGCCAGCACGTATTTGCGCGAACCGCCGCCCTGACCATAAGGGCCGGCCCACATGTCCCAACCGGCCTTGCTGGAGATAATCAGCTCGTCGCGATACTGCTTGAAGTCTTCACGCAGCAAACGACCGAAGTTGATCTCGGCGCTGCCATACGGAGGGCCGTAGTTGTTGGCCAGGTCGAAATGGTTGATGCCAAGATCAAACGCGGTACGCAGCAACGATCGCTGAGTGTCGATCGGCGTGCTGTCGCCGAAGTTGTGCCACAAGCCCAGAGACAGTGCCGGCAGCACTAGCCCGCTGCGCCCCACGCGGCGGTAAGGGATGGAGTCATAGCGGTTTTCGGCAGCGGTGTAGGTCATCGAATCCTCTCTTGTCTGTCTTGAAGTTGGTATCGACTGCTTCGCAAGTTGCCCAGCATACGCCCAGACAAACGCCGATGAACCTCGGACTCGAGAAAATGCTGAAACGTTTCACATATTTCATCTTTGCCGCCAGTTGATCGTTCCCACGCAGAGCGTGGGAACGATCTGTGGAACTGCGGCTACTTTGCTCCCGCAAACACCTCCCCTAACCAATCTACGAACACCCGAACCCGTGACGACATGTGTCGGTTGTGCGGATACAACACCGAAACCGGCATCGGTGGTGGTGGCGTATCGATCAGGACTTCCTGCACCAAGCCCTGGGAAATCTGCGTTTCCATTCGGTAATGCGGGCACTGGATCAGGCCCAGCCCGGCAATCGCCGACGCCGCATAAATTTCCGCGCCGAATACTGAAAGTGCACCATCGATGGCCACTTCCTTCAGCTCGCCATGAACCATGAATTCGAAAGGAAATAACTTGGCGGTCGTGCGCGAGACGTAGTTCACGGCACGATGATGTTTGAGGTCGTCGAGGCTTTTCGGTTCGCCGTATTTGCGCAGGTACGCGGGACTGGCGCAGGTGATTTGGCGCAGATTGGCGACGCGGCGGCCGATCAGCGCGGAGTCGTCCAAGGTGCCGGCGCGCAGCACGCAGTCGACGCCTTCAGCGATCAGGTCGACAAAGCGGTCGGCCTCACTGATGGACAGTTCGATATCCGGGTAGCGCGCCATGAACTGCGGCAACGCCGGGATCACAAAGTGTTTGGCCCGCGTGCCATGCAAATCCACGCGCAACCGGCCCTTTGGCGCAACGCTACGAAATGCCAGCTCGGCTTCTTCCAGTTCCGCCAGCAGCTGCACACAACGCAGGTAGTACGCCTCGCCGTCCAGCGTAGGGCGCACCTTGCGAGTGCTTCGCTCCAGTAAACGCGTACCGAGCCAGGCTTCGAATTGATTCAGCGTGTGGGTCAGCGTCGCCCGCGGCAGGTTCAGGTCGTCGGCAGCCAGCGTGAAGCTGCTGCGCTCGTAGATGCGCACGAAAACCTTCATCGCTTTGACTTGATCCACGCGGGTCTCCTGGCGGTCGATTGTTGGCGATTATTGAACAGTCAAGGCAACTCTCGTGCATTTATCAGCCTGAGTAAACATGTGAATCTGGCTTCACACCGAGCAAACAACTCCCGACTCAAAAGGATTCACCGCCATGACTACTCAATCTACGAAAGTTGCCATCGTGACCGGCGCCTCCCGCGGCATCGGCGCGGTGATCGCCAAACAACTGGCCAAACAAGGTTTCGCCGTCGCCATCAACTACGCCAGCAGTGCCACCGAAGCTTCAAAACTGGTGGTCGAATTGCGTCAGGCCGGCCACCAGGCCATAGCGATCAAGGCTGATGTAGCGAACGCCGACGACGTACGCCGGATGTTCGACGAGACCGAAACACAACTGGGTAAGGTCGATGTGCTGGTCAACAACGCCGGTATCCTCAAAGTCCTGCCGCTGGCGCAACACACGGATGAGCTGTTCGACCAGAACTTCAACATTCACGCTCGCGGCACGTTTAACACCCTGCGTGAAGCCGCCACTCGCCTGAACGCTGGCGGACGGATCATCAACTTCTCCAGCAGCACCGTCGGCATGAACCTGCCGGGCTATGCGGTGTACATCGCCAGCAAAGCGGCGGTGGAATCCCTGACCCAGGTGTTCGCCAAGGAAATGCGCGGTCGCAACATCACCGTCAATGCCGTCGCGCCTGGCCCGGTCGCCACCGATCTGTTCCTGCACGGCAAGAGCGAAGAGCAGATCCAGAACTTCGCCAAGATGGCCCCGCTGGAACGTCTGGCTCAGCCAGAAGACATTTCCCGCGTTGTGTCTTTCCTGGTCGGCCCGGATTCGGCGTGGGTCAACGGGCAAATCATGCGCGTCAACGGCGGGCTGGTTTAACTATGCTCACTTGACACCGCAGTGCCCCTTTCGCGAGCAGGCTCGCTCCCACAGGATTGCGACGACCTTGTGGGAGCGAGCCTGCTCGCGAAGGCGGCCCCAAAAGCAACACACATTTGAAGGGCGGAACACACCATGCACACCACGATCATCATCACCTTCGGCCTGATCCTCCTGGCGCTGATGCTGTTCATCGGCGAGAAAATCGGCTTCAGTCGCCAGACCCTGGCCTTCAGCTTTGTCGTGCTGTGGCTGGCACTGACGTTGATCAACGGCGCGGTCGGCATGGTCAATGCCGGCCAGCCGTTCAGCACGGAACTGGTGGTCGGCAGCGCCGTGTTCGGCGTGCCGGTGGCGGCGATGGTGTTGTTCATGGTGTTGAGCGCCGATACCTGAAAAGGGCCCGGCGCCACCGACTCTCGATCAACGCACCAAATGCAAAAACTGCATGTGCCGTTCGTACTGATCGAGGATGTCGTTGATGATCTGCTCCTTGGTGTAACCCACCAGATCGTAGTCCTGACTGCCCTCTGCAAGATGCACTTCAGCCCGGTAATAACGACGGTTGTTGAGTTCCTTGGAACCCATGCCGCCACGGGCAAACGACGGCGTGAAATAGCCACGCATCTGCACTTGATAGATAAACGGATGCTCCTCGCCATGACCGATTTCCAGGCTGACGTTGTCGTTGGCCGGGTCCGGCTGGGTGACCACGTTCAAGCCCTTCTCGACGAACACCGCCGAGACTTCTTCAATCGCCGGACGCACCGTCGTATCGAGGAAGCGATAGACCTCATCCCGTGACGGGAAATGCACGGCCTGACTCAGGCGTTGACGCCAGCCGCCACGCCGCGACCCGGATACCGGTGCCAGCGAATGCAGTTGCGCGATCTGCTTCTGCGACTCCAGGTAGAACGCCTTGTGCAGCCCCCACATCATCAGCAGCAAGATCATCGAGAACGGCAGCGAGGTCAGCACCACCGCGGACTTCAGCGCATCGATACTGCCGGAGAACAGCAGCGCACTGGTCACCAGCGCGGTCATTGCGCCCCAGAACACTCGCAGCCATTTTGGCCCGTCTTCATCCGGGTTGCCGCCCTTGGCGGACAGCGTCGACAACACCACCGTGCCGGAGTCGGCCGAGGTGACGAAGAACACGAAGCTGATGAACACCGTGACCGCGATGACGGTTTTGCTCCACGGGTAGGTTTCCAGCAGCAAGTAGAGGGTCATCGATGGGTTATCAATGGCCGACATGCCGAGCGCGCTCATACCGTGATTGAGGACTTGATCGATGGCGCTGTTGCCGAAGATCGACATCCACGCGAGGGTGAAGCCGAGCGGGATCAGCAGCACGCCGAAGACGAATTCGCGGATGGTCCGGCCACGGGAAATCCGTGCGATGAACAGGCCCACGAACGGCGACCATGCGATCCACCAGGCCCAGTAGAACACCGTCCAACCGCCCAGCCAGTCACTGGGTTTGTCGTAGGCATACAGGTCGAAACTCTTCATCGGCAACGCACCGAGGTAGTCGCCGATGTTCTGGATCAAGGTGTTGAGCAAATGCTGAGTCGGGCCGGCGAATAACACGAACAGCAGCAGCGCGCAGGCCAGCAGCATGTTGATGTCGGACATCACCCGCACGCCTTTATCGACACCGGACACCGCAACGATGATCGCCGCGCCCATCATCAGCGTGATCAGGCCGACCTGAATCCACTGGGTGTGAGCGATGCCGAACAGGTAGTCCAGACCCGAGTTGAGGTGCAACACACCAAAGCCCATGTCAGCACCGAGGCCGAACACTGTGGCGATGATGCCGAAGCCGTCCACCGCGTAACCGATGGGGCCGTTGATGCGCTTGCCGATCAGCGGATAGAGCGCCGAACGCAAGGCCAGCGGCAGGTTGTGACGGTAGGCAAAATAAGCCAGCGCCATGCCGACGAAAGCGAACACACCCCAGCCGTGCAGGCCCCAGTGCAGAAACAGAATCTGCATCGCCTGCCGCGCCGCATCCGCCGTGCCGGCCTCGCCTTGCGGTGGTTGCGCCAAATGGGTCAGCGGTTCGGACACGCAAAAGAAAAACAGCGTGATGCTGATCCCGGCGGCGAACAGCATGCCGGCCCAGGACAGGTAACTGAATTCGGGTTCGTCGTGGTCGGCACCGAGCTTGATCTTGCCGTAGCCGGACAAGGCGGTGACCACCACGAAGACCAGATACAGCGTCATCGCGAGCATGTAGTACCAGCCGACCGTGTTGGCCGCCCAGTTTTGCGCTTCCAGAAGCCAGGCGCCGGCTTGTTCAGGCATGGCGATGACGATGATGCCGAACAGCAAAATGAACGTCGCCGAAAAGTAAAACACCGGCGGATTCATGCGGACCTGACCGCTAGCGGGGGTGGGCGATGCACTCATGAAAGATGCACCTCAAGGGGGTGAAACAGGGCAATCAGTAACGGACTCGGCAAAGGCAAGCCTCCTGTTGTGAGCGGGCAGCAAACCGGCGGTTTAACTTGAATGAGCGTTCAAGTTAAACATGAATAGGGTGCTAAGGACTAATCGCAAGGCTCGGCGGTAGCTTTCTTACGCTAGCTCAAGGAAGGGTATGACGTGGGGTTTGGTGGATTTTGTAGGAGCTGTCGAGTGAAACGAGGCTGCGATCTTTTGATCTTGATCTTAAAAAAGCAAAGTCAAAAGATCGCAGCCTCGTTTCACTCGACAGCTCCTACACAGCTCCTACAGCCAACGAAGACTGTTTATCAGTCACCAAAAAGCCGGGGGCTTACTTCTGCGTCCCGTCATCATGCTGCAGATTCGCCTGAGTCAGGTTGCTCCCCGCCGGCACGCTGCGGGTCAGCCAGACATTGCCGCCAATGGTCGAGCCCTTGCCGATGGTGATCCGCCCCAGAATCGTCGCACCGGCATAGATCACCACGTCATCCTCGACAATCGGATGTCGCGGTTGCCCCTTCTGCAACTGACCGTCTTCATCCGCCGGGAAGCGCTTGGCGCCCAACGTCACGGCCTGATAAATCCGCACACGCTCGCCGATGATGGCGGTCTCGCCGATCACCACACCCGTCCCGTGATCGATGAAGAAGCTGCGACCAATCTGCGCGCCAGGGTGAATGTCGATGCCGGTGGCCGAGTGCGCGATTTCCGCGCTGATCCGTGCCAGCAGCGGCAATCCGGCGCGGTACAAATGATGGGCCAGGCGATGGTGAATCACCGCCAGAATCCCCGGATAGCACAACAACACTTCATCGACGCTGCGAGCCGCCGGATCGCCGTGATAGGCCGCCAGCACGTCGGTGTCGAGCAGACTGCGAAGCCCCGGCAATGCGAGGGCGAAGTCCTGAATGATCTGAATGGTCTTGGCCTCGACTTCAGTGTCGGCCTGGGCACTGTGGCGAGCGGCGTAGCGCAATTCGAGCCGCGCCTGAGCCAGCAATGCATTCAACGCAACGTCCAGCGTGTGGCCGACGTAGAAGTCTTCACTCTCCTCGCGCAGATCCACCGGGCCGAGGCGCATCGGGAACAACGCGCCACAGAGGGCTTCGAGAATCTCTGCCATGGCCGCTCGGGAAGGCAACTCGCGACCGCCCTGTTCGGTGCTGGCGCGGCCATTTTGTACGCGCCACTGGTCACGCGCCGTGCGCAGTTGGCTGACGATGGTCTGCAGTTGCCAATGACTGGAACGCTCGCTCACGGTAAAAACTCCTCACGGGCGGCCGGACTGTCTGGCCGCGTCAACGGCGATTACTTTACGGCATGGTCTGGAAGCCGAATTAAGAACCGATTGTGCTGTGCTCAGCACTTTTGGGCATAAGGCGATTGGCAGTTGCCCCGCTAAATAGGCGTGCCTATAGTCCTGTCATCTCCCTCCGCCAGTACGGATCCCATGATCAAACAACAGCTTGCCCGCTTTAACCGCCTCGACCTGCTCGGTCATCCTACCGCCCTGGAAAAACTCGAACGCCTGTCGGCCTGGTTGGGCCGCGATGTGTACGTCAAGCGTGATGACCTGACGCCGCTGGCGATGGGCGGCAACAAGCTGCGCAAGCTCGAATACCTGGCGGCCGATGCACTGGCACAAGGCGCCGACACCTTGATCACCGCTGGCGCGCTTCAGTCCAACCACGTGCGCCAGACTGCCGCCATTGCGGCCAAGCTTGGCCTGGGCTGCGTAGCCCTGCTGGAAAATCCCCTGGGTACCGACGACGCTAACTATGTCGGTAACGGCAATCGACTGTTGCTGGACCTGTTCGACGCCAAGGTCGAGTTGGTGGAAAACCTCGACAACGCCGACGAACAACTGCAAGCCTTGTCCGATCGTCTACGCAACAACGGCAAGAAGCCGTATCTGGTGCCGATTGGTGGCTCCAACGCATTGGGCGCTTTGGGTTATGTGCGCGCCGGGCTGGAATTGGCCGAGCAGATCAAGGACACCGGGCTGACATTCGCGGCCGTGGTTCTGGCTTCGGGCAGCGCCGGGACCCACAGCGGTCTGGCGTTGGCGTTGAGCGAAGTACTGCCGGATTTGCCAGTGATCGGTGTCACGGTTTCTCGCAGCGACGAAGACCAGCGCCCGAAAGTCCAAGGCCTCGCAGAACGCACTGCAGAGCTGCTGGGCGTGCGCCTGCCAGCGAGTTTCAAGGTCGAGTTGTGGGACGAATATTTCGGCCCGCGCTACGGCGAACCGAATGCCGGGACGTTGGCCGCCGTGAAGCTGGTGGCGAGTCAGGAAGGTTTGCTGCTGGACCCGGTTTATACCGGCAAGGCCATGGCGGGCTTGCTCGATGGTATCGGTCGTCAGCGCTTCAATGATGGCCCGATCATCTTCCTGCATACCGGTGGGGCGCCGGCACTGTTTGCCTACAAAGACTTTTTGTAGCCGATCATTCCCACGCTCTGCGTGGGAACGATCCATTAGCTCAAAAAAGAATAACAAAGTTTATATTTATTATTTTCCTATCTAAAAGCGCCATCATATAGTCACGCCGCAGGCGAATTTGCAGCGAGACGCATACGATGCTTTAGGGCAGGATATTGCAGTCGTTCAAATCCCGAATTTGCCAACATTCCTAAAAGCGTCTTCATAAGAAAACACAGGGGCTTGTCATGAATTTTTCCGCACTACGACGAAATCTGCTGGTAGGTTCGCTGGGCCTGGCGCTGAGCGCCGGTCTACTGGGGCAAGCGGTTGCCGGTGAGCAGCTGCAAAAAATCAAAGACGCGGGCGTGATCAACGTTGGCCTGGAAGGCACTTACCCACCGTTCAGTTTCGTCGACGCCGACGGCAAGCTGGCCGGCTTCGAAGTCGAGTTTTCCGAAGCCCTGGCCAAAGAGCTGGGCGTGAAGGTCAAACTGCAACCAACCAAATGGGACGGCATCCTTGCGGCGCTGGAATCCAAGCGTCTGGACGCGGTGATCAACCAGGTGACCATCTCGGACGAGCGCAAGAAGAAGTATGACTTCTCCGAGCCTTACACCGTTTCCGGGATTCAGGCGCTGGTGCTGACCAAGAAGGCTGCGGAGCTGAACATCAAGTCTGCCGCCGATCTGGCCGGCAAAAAAGTTGGTGTAGGCCTGGGCACCAACTACGAGCAGTGGCTCAAGGACAATCAGCCAAAAGCCATCATCAAGACCTATGACGATGATCCGACCAAGTTCCAGGATCTGCGCGTCGGCCGCATCGACGCTATTCTGATCGACCGTCTGGCCGCGCTGGAATACGCCAAGAAGGCCAAGGACACCACCGCCGCCGGCGAAGCGTTCTCCCGCCAGGAAGCCGGCATTGCCCTGCGCAAAGGCGAGCCTGAGCTGCTGGCCGCGGTGAACAAAGCCATCGACAAGCTGCGTGCCGACGGTACGCTGAAAAAGCTTTCGGAAAAATACTTCAGCGCTGACGTCACTAAATAATGGAAGAAGCTTTCCAACTCGCGCTGGATTCCGCGCCCTTCCTGCTGAAGGGCGCGTACTACACGGTCATTCTGAGCCTGGGCGGGATGTTCTTCGGCCTGGTGATGGGCTTCGGCCTGGCGTTGATGCGCCTGTCGCGCTTCAAACTGGTGAGCTGGATTGCCCGCATCTACGTGTCGTTCTTTCGCGGCACGCCGTTGTTGGTGCAACTGTTCGTGATCTATTACGGCTTGCCGCAATTGGGCATCGAACTTGATCCGCTGCCGGCAGCCCTGATCGGCTTCTCGCTGAACATGGCTGCTTATGCCTGCGAAATCCTCCGCGCCGCGATCAGCTCCATCGAGCGCGGCCAGTGGGAAGCCGCCGCGAGTATCGGCATGACCCGCGCGCAGACCCTGCGCCGGGCCATCCTGCCGCAAGCGATGCGCACGGCTCTGCCACCGCTGGGCAACAGCTTCATTTCGCTTGTGAAGGACACCGCGCTGGCAGCCACTATTCAGGTGCCGGAACTGTTCCGTCAGGCGCAGCTGATTACCGCCCGAACCTTTGAAATTTTCACCATGTACCTTGCCGCCGCGCTGATCTACTGGGTTCTGGCCACGGTGCTTTCGCACCTGCAGAACCAGTTGGAAGCACGGGTCAATCGGCACGACCTGGAGTCCTGACCCAATGATTGTCGTGGAAAAACTGACAAAGCAGTTCAAGGGTCAAGTGGTGCTCAACGGCATCGATCTGCAAGTGAAGGAAGGCGAGGTGGTGGCGATCATCGGGCCTAGCGGCTCGGGCAAGACCACGTTCCTGCGTTGCCTGAATTTCCTGGAAGAACCCACCAGCGGCCGGATCAAGGTCGGTGACATCGAGATCGATGGCAGCCGTCCGCTGAACCAGCAGCAAGGCCTGGTGCGACGTTTGCGCCAGCACGTGGGTTTCGTGTTCCAGAACTTCAACCTGTTCCCTCATCGCACCGCCCTGGAAAACGTTATCGAAGGCCCGATCATCGTAAAGAAGATCCCGCACGCCGAAGCCGTTGCCCTGGGTAAAAAGCTGATGGCCAGGGTCGGCCTGGCGGGCAAGGAAGACGCTTACCCGCGACGCCTGTCCGGTGGTCAGCAACAGCGTGTGGCGATTGCCCGCGCACTGGCGATGGAGCCGGAAGTGATTCTGTTCGACGAACCCACCTCAGCCCTCGACCCGGAGCTGGTGGGTGAAGTGCTGGCGACCATTCGCAGCCTCGCCGAAGAGCGACGCACCATGGTCATCGTCACCCACGAAATGGGCTTTGCCCGGGACGTGGCGAACCGCGTGGTGTTTTTCGACAAGGGTGTGATCGTCGAACAAGGCGAAGCCAAGGCCCTGTTTGCCAATCCGAAAGAAGAGCGCACGAAGCAATTTCTCAGCAAGTTCCTGAATAACGCTCACCACTGAAATATCGCCTCACTACTTGTTAACTTCCACGGATGGAAGTGACAACTACCCCTACTAATAGAATCTCTCGATACGTTCTCTGCGTTTATTCACCCACCCGAACAATAGATAGTTTTTTACAGCTGCGTGCGGTACATATATATGTCCTGCAACAGAATAACCTCGCCTAATATTCGCCAAACCCAGCGCCCTCACTGAACCAACACTCACCGCTAACCACGCGCCAAACACCCATAAATCAAGGCCAAGTTCGACAGAACGGTGCAGCTTATTAACTCCAATGCGTAGGATTTTTCTGAATAACACTAGATCCAATACTTAACTAGCCAGCTCTATTGACACCTATTCAAGCGCACTCTTATCTAGTCTCCAACAGGCGTTTAACCTCGCACTCATTCACTGTTTAATTTCACACACAGTGAACAGTTTTGTTGCTCGGTAATTCACGCCTTTCGAACTTTCAGAAACGGACTTTCGCTGCAAGGCTTCAAGGAGAAACCCCATGACAAGCACTTCGAACAAACCCGAACTTGCCGCCCCGACCCTGGCGCAATCTCACAAGACCTGCATCAACATCACCTCGGCGGCGCACCTGCTGATCGATGTGGCGCCCTACTCCGGCATGGACGAAGGCGACCTGATCGAACTGTTCTGGGATAACTGCTACGTGGCCTCCAGAGTGCTGACGGCCGACGATGTCGGCCAACCGGTCCAACTGCGTGTGCCCGAAAGCTTCATCGCCAATGGCAACTCACGCATTCACTACCGGATCATGCAGATCGGGCAAGGGCCAACCCTTTCGGCCACCAGACGAGTGCAGGTCAAACTCGACTGCCCCGGCGGCCAACCGTCGGCGCTGTGCGGCGATGAAAACCAGAGTCTGGAGCCCGTGAACATCCCCGAGACCATTCGCCGTCAGGGAGTCAATCCGAACCAGATCAAGCGCGGCGTTCCGTTGACCATCGAGCCTTACCTGAACATGGCCGCCGACGACGAAATCACCCTGCGTTGGGGCGATGTGCGCATGGATCTGCCACGACTCAAGGCCGGCGATGTCGGCCAGCCGATCCAGGTCTGGGTGCCGCCGACGATCATTCTCGAAGCCGGCGAAGACCTGCGGCTGGAGGTGACTTACTGCATCCTCGACCGGGTGGGTAACAACTCCCGCTGGGCACCACCGCGCCGGCTGAAGATCGGTTGCGCCAATCCCTATTTGAAGGCCCGGCCAAAGGAGATACTCATGGCCGCCGAACCTCGCAAGAAGTGAAAACACCGCCCACCCTGTGGGAGCGAGCTTGCTCGCGATGAGGCCGTGTCAGTCA